>DAIOWG010000062.1:0-11955 GCA_036758645.1 Dokdonella sp.
CGAGGACCAGGTCGTTGGCGCGCGCGGCGACGATCTGCGGCCAGCTGATCTCGGCCTTGTAGCGTGAATGGCTCAGCGAGGCTTCGTAGTCCCAGGCACTCGCGAACGTGCCCCTGAGGCCGGTGGTCAGGCCGAGCGTCTTCTGCGTGGTCTCGATCATGTTGCGATGGAGACCGCCGATCTCCTCGGGCGAGAACTGGCGCTGCCAGTACTCGACCTGGTCGGTGGCCTGGTTGAAGAAATAGCCTTCCTCGTTTCCGTCCGGCGCCATGAAGCTCCATGCGGTCACGTCGCGGAAGATGTCGACCGTGTGGTAGCCCGCCTGCAGGTCGGCGAACCATTCGGTGCCCTCGCCGAACCCGTACGTCATCGAGGTGTAGCCGTTGACGCCGCGGCGCTTGCTGAGGATCGTGCCGTAGCCGATCGAACGGTCGCTGCCGCAGTAGTAGCCCGGGCCGTAGTCGTCGAGCTCCTCGTCGTACTCGCCCCAGCCCGGTCGCGAAGCGTAGTAGGTGCTGCCGTCGTTCTGCGCCGCGAGCGCATCGCAGCGGGCCTGGCCAGGATCGAGGTAGGTGTCGTACCAGTCGGTGCGCAGGTACGCGCGACGCGGGATCTGCGCGCTCGCGCGCGGTGCGTCGAGGGTGGAATCCTGGATGTCGCGGTCGTAGGCCCACAACGGGTCCTGTGCCTGCAGCTCGATGCTGTAGACGCCGCGAAAGTTGCCGCGCTCGAAACCGCTGACGAGGCTTGCGTCGAACGACTCGCCGCCGCCGTCGCTGGTGGTGCCGACGCGCGCGTCGACGATGGTGCCGTCGATGCTCTTCTTGAGGATGAAGTTCACCACGCCCGAGATCGCATCCGAGCCGTAGATCGCCGATGCGCTGCCGGTCAGCACCTCGATGCGCTCGATCATGCCGATCGGGATGCTCGACACGTCGGTGAAATTGCTGCGCCCCTTGAACGGCATCGGGAAGTCGGCGATGCGGCGGCCGTTGACGAGCACGAGCGTGTGGTTGGGCCCGAGGCCGCGCAGGTCCACCTGCTGCGCGCCCGGCGAGAAGTCGGCGCCGCTGGCCGACTGCTGGCTCTGCGTCTCGCCGCCGTTCTGCGTCATCGCGCGCAGCACGTCCGGAACGGTGGTGAACCCGCTGGCCTGGATTTCCGCAGCGGTGATCACCGAGATCGGCGCGGGTCCCTCGACCTGCGCGCGCGGAATGCGCGAACCGGTGACCTGCAGCGTCTCCAGCCGCGTGACCGGCGCGTCGTCGCCGGCCCCGTCGTCGCCCGACGACGACTCGCGCGGTGGCGGCGCGGACGGCGTCGGTGCTGCCCTCGGGGCCGCCGGGTCCGGCACGATCAGCACAGCGCCCGATGCGCCGTCGCGCGAAGCTGAAAATCCGCTGCCGCGCAGCAGCCCGTCGAGCGCCTGGTCGGTCGAGGTGGCGCCGCGCACGCCGTTCGTGTGCACGCCCTTGAGCTGGTCGGCGCGATAGACGAGCTGGGTGCCCGACTGTTGCGCGAGTGAATTCAGCGCGGCCGCGAGATCTCCGGGCGGCAGGTCGATCGGCATCGACGGCGACACTTGCGCCTGCGCCGCGAGCGCGGTCGTGCAGGCGAGGCTGAGCAGCAGCATTCGCATCGGTTGGCGCATGGACAGGACTCCCCCGGTGCTCGGGACGGCACCTTCTGCGAGATCAGGACGAACGAGGGCCGAAATCCCCCCACCCCGCGACGCGATCAGCGGCTGTGCAGCACGATCCGATCCGGGTGCCGCTCGGCGCGCACCGGGAAACCGAGCTCGAGCAGCTTCACGAAGTCCTCCGCCTGGGCCCAACGGAAGTTGCCACCGACCCGCAGTTGCGCGACCCGCGCGTCCGCCAGCTCGAGCTTGCGGGTGTTGAAGCGATTGAACTCCGATGCCACGGCGGCGAGCGAGGCGTCCTCGAACGCAAGGAATCCGCTGCGCCACTCGAGATAGCGTTCCGCTTCGGCGACGGTCAGCGAGCGCACGAGCACGCCATCCAGCCCCGCGGTCGCGACGCTGCCTGCGGGCAGCAGCGTGACGGGCGTCGCACGACCGTCCGCGCCCCCCTTGCCATCGAGCCGGACCTTTCCCTCGGTCACCACGACGCGCAATTCCGCGCGATCGCGGCGCACCGAGAAGCGCGTGCCGACCGCAACCACGCGGCGTCCGTGCGCGGCGACCACGAACGGGCGCCCGGCATCAGCCGCGACGTCGAAATAGGCTTCGCCCTGCAGCAGCGCGACCTCGCGCGCGCCGCGCGTCATGCGCACATGCAGGCGGCTGTCGCTGCTGAGCACTGCGGTGGAACCATCGACGAGAGCGACCGTCTGCAATTTTCCGACGCCGCTCGCGTACTGCGCTTCGTGGCGGCCGCCGAGTTGCCATCCGGCCCAGCCGACCGAGCCTGCGAGCGCGATCGCGACGGTCGCGACCCACGCATGCCGCCAGCGGCGCGCGCGGGCGTCGCGGGGTGCGCGTGGCATGAACATCGTGTCCTGCAGATCGGGCGCGCGCACCTCGTCCGCGAGGCCGGTGCGCCATGCCTGTCCCCACGATCCGCGCGGCGGGACCACGCCGCCCGGCAGGCCCGCGGCGAGTGCGCGCAGGCGGCCGGCTTCACGCCACGCAGCCTGCAGGCGCAGGAAGGCGACGCGATGGCGTGGCGCACTCGCCAGCCACTGTTCGAGTGCGAGCGCGTCGTGCGCGCTCCAGTCGCCCGAGTCCGATCGCGCCAGCCACTCGGCGGCGGCCTGTTCAATCCGCCTGCTGTCGTGCATGTCCTTCGTCCTCTTCGGCTTCGGCCCACGACGCCGATGGGTCCTCGTCGCCGGGCGCGAACCCGCCGCCGTACAGGTGGTCCGCGATCAGGCGCATGCCCTTGGCCATGTGCTTCTCCACGGTCTTTCCGCTGATGCCGAGGCGCTGCGCGACTTCCTTCTGCGACAGTTCCTCGACCCGGCGCAGCCACACGACTTCGCGGCAGCGGTCGGGCAGGCGCTCGAGCGCCTCGGCCAGTCGCTTGAGGGCCTGGCGCGCGCCCATCCAGCGTTCGGGCGAGCGTTCGTCGATGAGATAGACGTTCGAGGGCTCGAATTCACCCATCGGTTCGATCGAGACCACGCGTGCGCGACGCGCGCGATCGGCCATCAGGTGGCGCGCGGTGGTGAACAGGAACGCCTTCGGCGCGGTCGGACGCGTGCGTCCGGCGGCCTCGTGCACGCGCGCGTACACTTCCTGCAGCAGGTCGTGGTGTTCGTCGCGCTGCGGCCAGCACCGCTGCAGGTACTGCACCAGTGCGCGTTCGTGCGCGAGGATCTCGCGCACGAACCAGTCATCGAGGTCGGTCGCCATGGCGCGATTCTAGCGCGCGGCGCGCCGGCAGGGGTGCAGACGGGTCGTCGTTCGTCCCGGAGTTCGATCGCGGCACTTCGCCGCGCAACGGCAGGAGTCGCGGCATGACGGGAACGGCGGGCGTGAATCGATGGGCGATGGCGGCCGCGTTGCTCGCGGGCGTGCTGGCGCTGCCGGCGCATGGGGCGAGCCTCGGGCACTACCTGCTCGGCGACCGTGCGGCGAAGACGCCGGGTCCGGTGCAGCCCGGGCTGCTGCTGATGGGCGGCGGCGATCGAAACTTCGATGCGCTGCGCTGGTTCATGCAGCGCGCGGGCAATGGCCACATCGTGGTGCTGCGCGCCTCGCAGGCGGGCGAGATCGGCGAGGAGTTCTACCACGAGGTCGGCGGCATCGCATCGGTCGAGACCTTCGTGTTCAAGGACCGCGAATCGGCGAGCGATCGCGCGATGCTGCGCAGCCTCGGGCGCGCCGACGGGATCTTCATCGCGGGCGGCGACCAGTCGCGCTACGTGCGCTGGTGGCGCGATACGCCGGTCGCCGCAGCGCTCGACGCGCACGTTCGCGCGGGCAAGCCGCTGGGCGGCACCAGCGCCGGCCTCGCGATGCTCGGCGAATACGTCTACGGCGCGATGGACGGCGGCAGCCAGACCAGTCCACGCGCGCTCGCGGATCCACTCGGCAGCGAGAACACGATCGAGACTGGATTCCTCGACATCGCGCTGTTGCGCGGCATCGTGACCGACACGCATTTCAGCGAGCGCAACCGCCTCGGACGGCTCGTCGCGTTCGTCGCCAAGGCCGAGTCGATCGCGGGGCGACCGCTGCTCGGACTCGGCGTCGACGAGGACGCCGCGGTCGCGGTCGATGGCGATGGCAACGCGCGCGTGTACGCGACCGCGCCGGACGCGGGCGCGACCGTGGTCAGGGGTGGATTCGCGCCGCAGGTCGAGGACGAACCGATGCGACAGGCGCGCGTGGAGACGGTCGGCGTCGGAGTGGATTCGCGCTTGCACCTGCCCGATGCGCGCGTGGAGAAGCCCGTGTTCGAGCGCCGCTACGCGGTGCAGGACGGCGTCTTGCTCGCGATCGATGCGCCGCTGCTCGTGATCCATGGCGGAGCGGGCGTGGAGCGCGCAGGCATGGCGCCGGCCGACGAAGCGGCCGCGCGCACGGCGCTCGAAGCGGCGTTGCGCGCGGGCCATGCGCGGCTCGCTGCCGGCGGCCCGGCGCTCGACGCGGTGGCCGCGGCCATCGGCGTGCTCGAGGATGCGCCGCAGTTCAACGCGGGTCGCGGCGCGGTGTTCACGCATGGCGGCAGGAATGAACTGGATGCCTCGGTCATGGACGGGGCCAGCGGCAAGGCCGGCGCGGTCGCCGGCGTGCGTCGCGTGAAGAACCCGATCCTGCTCGCGCGCGCGGTGATGGAGAAGTCGCGGCACGTGATGATGGTCGGCGACGGTGCCGAGGCGTTCGCGAAGGCGCAGGGCATCGCGCTGGTCGATCCTGCGTACTTCCGTACCGACAAGCGCTGGCAGCAGTTGCAGAAGGCGTTGCGCGAGGAGGCCGACGGGGTCGCGCGCGTCGACGCCGGCAAGGCCTACTTCGGCACCGTCGGCGCGCTCGCGCTCGATGCGCGCGGCCGTCTCGCCGCGGGCACCTCGACAGGCGGCATGACCAACAAGCGTTATGGGCGCGTGGGTGACTCGCCGATCATCGGCGCAGGCACCTGGGCCGACCAGCGCTGCGCGGTGTCGGGCACCGGCTGGGGTGAGTACTACATCCGCGCGGCTGCCGCGCACGAGATCTGCGCGCGCATGCGGCTCGCGGGCCAGTCGGTGCGCCGCGCCGCGCACGGCGTGATCAACGAGGACATCCCGAAGGCCGGTGGCGACGGCGGCGCGATCGCGCTCGCAAGCGACGGGACTTTCGCGTTCCCGTTCAACACCGAGGGCATGTACCGCGGCTGGATCGGCGCCGACGGCGTGCCGCACGTCGCGATCTACGCCGAAGATGCGATGCGCGGCGACGTGCGCTGAACGGCGGGTGAGCGGTGCCTGGCTCGCGTCGCCGCGTCGATGGCGGGATCGGCCCCGTTTGCGCGTTGAACGATGCGCAGGCCGCAGCGCGGACGCCTCCCCGATCGTGGCCTGCCGCGCGTAGCCTGCATGGCCGCACTTCCCCGGGGCGGCCATGCAGGGACGCGCACCTTCCTCTCGCGCGTCAGCCGGCGTTGCACGAGCGCGCGTATGGTCGGCGCAACCATCGCCCGGAGGCTCATGCCATGTGGAGAGTCCTTGCCTCAGCCGGCATCGCGCTGGCCTTTGCCTGCAGCGCGCGCGCGCAGGACGACGTCGGCCAGGCCTTCGCCTCGGCCGCGACCTCGGCCGGGCTCGCCGCCGTCGCGCTCGGCGAAATGGCCGATGCGCGGTCGTCGAACATCCGCGTGCAGACACTCGGACGCGACATCGCGCGCGAACACGCGGCCGCAAACGCCGAGATCGCGCGCATCGCGGGCGACAAGGGGTTCGGACTGCCCGACAGCGTCGACGCAGGCGCCGACCAGCGCGAAGCCGAACTCGGCACGCTGACCGGCGGCGAGTTCGATCGCCGGTTCCTGGAATCGGTGATCAGCGACCACGCCGCGCAGCTCGCGCTGTACGAACGCGAGGCCACGCTCGGTGCGGACGCGGACTTGCGCGCACTCGCGCAGCGCATGCTGCCGACGCTGCGCGCCCACCTTGCGAGCGCGAAGGCCCTGCAGGACGCCGGCCGCTGACGGTCGGCGCGACGCGCCGACCGGCTCGGGCGCAAGGCCGGGCCGTCACAGCGCGGTGATCGACTTCTCGGTCGCGCGCGGCGCCGGCGGCAACAGTTCGACCTCGCGCGACGCATGTGCGTGCACGGCGCGCCAGTCGGTCCCGACGCGGATCCAGGTGCTCGACAACTTCACGTTGCGCTCGAACGGCCGACCGTGGTCGACGCCCTTCTGGCGCAGGTTCGACACGAGGACCGCAGTGTCGCCGTGCACGCGCACGCTCGGGTTCCTCGCTTCGTTGACCTCCCATCGCACGTCGGGCGACGCGACGTCGGCGATGACCTTTTCCTTGTCGCGCTCCTCGCCGGTGGACGCGACGTAGACGTAGTCGTCGGCGAAGATGCCGCGCAGTGCCGCCTGGTCGCGGTCGACGAAGGCGCGCTGCATGCGTTTGTCGATCTCGATCACGCGCGCGACGTCGGCGTCCACGGCGACGGCGGAGGAGGCGACGAGGCTCGTGAATGCGAACGAGATCGCGATGGCGACGAGCTTGCCGGTGCACATCGGAAGACTCCTGTCTGGTGGACTGATCCCCCTGGGCCGATCCTACGTACGCGGCGCGCCGGGTTCTCGCCGTTTCCGGCTGCCTACGGCGCTGCCCTCGCGTTGCGCGCAGGGCGTGCGTCGGCCCGGCAGCATCCGGCGGCGTCGACGAACGGGCTGCCCCGGTTGCGTGTGCGCCGCAACGCACTGCGCTGCGGCCGTGGTCCGCGTGCGCGACGGACAGGCATTCGCCGGCAACCTGCTACGATAGGCGGGGCTGGTGCCCCGGCCCGTCCTGGCCGGTCGACCGGCCTCTCCACTGGACCCGGAACGGATGAAAACCCTGCTCGTCACCGGCGGCGCCGGCTTCATCGGCGGCAACTTCGTGCTGGGCGCGCTGGCGCAAGGCGGCGTTCGCATCGTCAACCTCGACGCGCTGACCTACGCGGGCAATCCCGACACGCTCGCGGGCGTCGCGCACGATCCTGCCCACACGTTCGTGCACGGCGACATCGGAGACGCGGACTGCGTGCGCAGGCTGCTGGCCGAGCACTCACCGGGCGCGATCGTGAACTTCGCGGCCGAGTCGCATGTCGACCGTTCGATCGACGGACCTGCCGCATTCGTGCAGACCAACGTCGTCGGCACGCTGAACCTGCTGGAGTGCGCGCTCGCCTACTGGCGCGCGCTGCCGCTCGAACGCCAGGACGCATTCCGCTTCCTGCACGTTTCGACCGACGAGGTGTATGGCTCGCTCGGCCCGGTCGGACGCTTCCGCGAGGACTCGCCGTACCAGCCCAACTCGCCGTACTCCGCGTCGAAGGCCGCGTCCGACCACCTCGTGCGCGCGTTCCACCACACCTACGGCCTGCCGGTGCTGACCACCAATTGCTCGAACAACTACGGGCCGTACCAGTTTCCCGAAAAGCTCATTCCGCTGGTGATCCAGAAGGCGCTCGCGGGCGAGCCGCTGCCGGTGTACGGCGACGGCCGCAACATCCGCGACTGGCTCTTCGTCGGCGACCATTGCGCGGCGATCCGGCGCGTGCTCGAGATCGGGCGCGTCGGCGAGGTCTACAACGTCGGTGGCGATGCCGAGCGCGAGAACATCCATGTCGTGAAGTCGATCTGCACGCTGCTCGACGCGCGCCGGCCGCTCGCCGACGGGCGCCGCCGCGAGTCGCTGATCACCTACGTCAAGGATCGGCCGGGCCACGATCGTCGCTACGCGATCGACGCCTCCAAGATCAAGCGCGACCTCGGCTGGCATGCGACCGAGTCATTCGAATCCGGCCTCGCGCGCACCGTCGACTGGTACCTCGACAACCAGCCCTGGGTGCAACGCGTGCTCGACGGCAGCTACCGGATGGAGCGACTCGGGCTTTGAACGGAATGCGAGGGACGGCGAAGACCGCTTTCGGTCCTTGCCTTGGATCCTGTCCCCAACGGGCAGGCAACAGTCGGAGAGTGCGGTGGTGAAGAGGCGCGGCATCATCCTGGCGGGCGGATCGGGGACGCGGCTGTATCCGGTGACGCAGGCGGTCAGCAAGCAGCTGCTGCCGGTATACGACAAGCCGATGATCTATTACCCGTTGTCGACGCTGATGCTCGCGGGCATCCGCGACGTGCTCGTGATCAACACGCCGCACGAACAGGCACTGTTCGAACGGCTGCTCGGCGACGGCTCGCAGTGGGGGCTTTCGATCCGGTACGCGGTGCAACCTTCGCCGGACGGACTCGCGCAGGCGTTCCTGATCGGTCGCGAATTCATCGCGGGCCAGCCGAGCTGCCTCGTGCTCGGTGACAACATCTTCTACGGCCACGGCTTCACCGAGGCCCTCGCGCGCGCGGACGCGCGCGACGCCGGTGCGACCGTGTTCGGCTACTGGGTGCGCGACCCCGAGCGCTATGGCGTGGCCGAGTTCGATGCCGAGGGGCGCGTGGTGGGGCTCGAGGAAAAGCCCGCGAAGCCGCGCTCGCACTGGGCCGTCACGGGTCTGTACTTCTACGATGCGAACGTGTGCGAGCACGCGGCCGCGCTGAAGCCTTCCCCGCGCGGCGAACTCGAAATCACCGATCTCAACCGCCGCTACCTCGAAGCGGGCACGTTGATGCTCGAAAAGCTCGGTCGCGGTTACGCCTGGCTCGATACCGGCACCCACGAGTCGCTGGTCGAAGCGTCGAACTACGTCGAGACGATCGAGCGGCGCCAGGGCCTCAAGGTCTGCTGCCCCGAGGAGATCGCGTTCACGCAGGGATGGATCGATGCCGAGCAGGTATTGCGCCTCGCCGCGCCGCTCGCGAAGAACCAGTACGGCCAGTACCTGCAGAGCCTCGTCGGGCAGGCGCGGCAGTCGTGAAGACGACGCGCACCGCGTTGCCCGAATGCGTCGTGGTGGAGCCCGCCGTGCACGGCGATGCACGCGGTTTCTTCTACGAGAGTTTCCACGCGCGCAAGTTCGCGGATGCAGGCCTCGACCTGCATTTCGTGCAGACCAACGTCTCGCGTTCGGCGCGCGGCGTGCTGCGCGGCCTGCACTACCAGTGGCCGAATCCGCAGGGCAAACTCGTCAGCGTGCTCGAAGGCGAGGTGTACGACGTCGCGGTCGACATCCGCGCGGGGTCGCCGCGTTTCGGGCAATGGGCTGCGGTGATCCTTTCGGCCGGGAACAAGCGTCACTTCTGGATCCCCGAAGGTTTCGCGCACGGTTTCGCGGTGCTGTCGGAACACGCAAGCTTCATCTACCAGTGCACGGCGCTTTACGATGCCGCGGCGGACGCCTCGGTGCGCTGGAACGACGCCGCGATCGCGATCGACTGGCCGATCGCCGAGCCGCTGCTGTCGGAGAAGGACCTGAAGGCGCCGTTCCTCGCCGACATCGCGCGCGAGCGGCTGCCGGTATTCATGCCGTGAGCGGTGGCGCCGACTCGCCCTGCCGCCTGCGCAGGTTCGGCATCGGATGAGGCTCCTCGTGCTCGGTGCCGGCGGCCAGGTCGGGCATGCGCTGCTGGATGCGCTCGCGCCGCTCGGCGAAGTCCTCGCCGCGACGCGCCAGGGTCTGCTGCACGATGGCGCGCGTGCATTGCGCGCCGATCTGGCCGACCCGGGGTCGCTCGCGCGTGCGCTCGACGAGGCGGCTGCCGATGTGGTCGTGAATGCGGCTGCCTATACGGCGGTCGATCGCGCGGAAGACGAGCCGGACCTCGCCGACCGCATCAACCACCGCGCGGTCGCGGAGATCGGCGCCTGGGCCGCGCGCCATCGCGCGCGCGTCGTGCATTACTCGACCGACTACGTGTTCGACGGCCGCGCGGAACGCCCGTATCGCGAGGACGATGCGACCGCGCCGCTCGGCGTCTACGGCAGCACCAAGCTCGCGGGCGAGCAGGCCCTGCGCGCGAGCGGCGCGCGGCATCAGGTCTTCCGCACGGCCTGGGTGTATGCCGCGCGCGGCCACAATTTCCTGCGCACGATGCTGCGTCTCGCGGGCGAGCGCGACGAGTTGCGCATCGTCGACGACCAGGTCGGCGCGCCGACGCCCGCGCGCCTGATCGCGGACGTCACCGCGACGGCGCTGTCGAAGCCGGCGGTGGACGGTGTGTTCCACCTCGTCTCGCACGGCCACTGCAGCTGGGCCGGTTTCGCATCGGCGATCGTGGAGGCGGCTGCCGCGCGCGGGCTGATCGCACGCGCGCCGCGCGTCGTGCCGATCGCGAGCGCGGACTACCCGACCCGCGCAAGCCGCCCGGCCTGGTCGGTCCTCGACGTTTCGCGGCTCGAAAACGCGTTCGGGCTACAATTGCCCGATTGGCGCGTCGGGCTGGACCAGGTGCTGGACGAGCTCGCGCGCCGCTGACCCGGGTTTTCGTCACGCCGACGGAGGCCGGAATCCCGCGACTTCCCGAGGTGGCGAAGGCGCCGGGTGCCGGCGTTCGCCGGGGCGACGCGACAGGCGCGGCGACCGCCGCTGGAGTTGATCGAAATGCTCGTACCCGTGATCCTTTCCGGCGGCGCCGGCACGCGGCTCTGGCCGGTGTCGCGCAGCGCCTATCCGAAGCCGTTCATGCGCATGGGCGACGGCGAGTCGCTGCTGAAGAAGACACTCGCGCGCGCGCTGCGTTGCGCCGATGGCGGTGCGGTGCTGACCGTGACCGGGCGCGACTATTACTTCCTCACGCGCGACGAGTACGCGCAGCACGAAGGCGCCGACCTCGACAAGCTGCCGTTCCTGCTCGAACCCGCCGGACGCAACACCGCGCCCGCGGTCGTGCTGGCGGCGCTGCACGCGCGCGAGCACGTCGGTCCCGACGCGACCCTGCTGGTGCTGCCGGCCGACCACCTGATCCGCGACCTCGACGCGTTCCTCGCCGATGCGCGGCGTGCGGAGGCGCTCGCGCAGGACGGCTGGCTCGTGACGTTCGGGATCCGCCCGACGCATCCGGAGACCGGCTTCGGCTACATCCGCATGGGCGACGCGATCGATGGGCGCGAAGGGCGGCAGGTGGCCGCGTTCGTCGAGAAGCCGGACATGCAGACGGCCGAGAGCTATGTCGCGTCGGGCGACTACGCATGGAACTCGGGCATGTTCTGCTTCCGCGCCGATGCGCTGCTCGCGGTCGCCGCGCAGGCGTGCCCCGACGTGCTCGCGGCCGCCGAAGCCTGCCACGCGCATGCGACCGGCCACGAGAGTCCGGTCGAGTTCGCACGCGAGGCGTTCCTCGCGCAGCCCGACATCTCGATCGACTACGCGATCATGGAACGCGCGCCGAAGGTCGCCGTGGTCCCGGCTACGTTCGACTGGAGCGACATCGGGTCGTGGAAGGCGATGAGCGACCTCGACGAAGCCGATGGCGACGGCAATCGCGTGCGCGGCCAGGCCATCCTCGTCGAAAGTTCCAACTGCTACATCCAGTCCGATGCGCGCATGGTCGCGGCGGTCGGCGTCAAGGATCTCGTCATCGTCGATACCGGCGATGCCGTGCTCGTCGCGGCTCGTGATCGCGCGCAGCAGGTCAAGCTCGTCGTCGATCGCCTGCGCGCGAACAACCACCAGTCGGCGAGCGTGCACACGACCGTGCACCGCCCGTGGGGCAGCTACACGATTCTCGAGGATGCCGACGACTGCAAGGTCAAGCGGCTTACGGTCAAGCCGGGCCAGGTGCTGTCGCTGCAGTTGCACCACCGGCGCAGCGAGCACTGGACCGTCGTGCGCGGCACGGCCAAGGTGCGCATCGGCGAACGGGAAATGCTGCTCAATGCGAACGAGTCGGCATACAT
>DAIOWG010000063.1:0-11563 GCA_036758645.1 Dokdonella sp.
CGCACGGTTGCGTAACCGAGGTTGATGCGCGCGGCCTGCACGTTGGCCTTCGCCTGCGCGAGCGCGGCGGACGCACTGCGCTCGGCTGCTTCGGCATTGTCGCGGTCCGCGCGCGAAACGAAACCCTTGGGTGCGAGCTCGCGCGCGCGCTCGGCCGCGACACGGCTGTTGGCGAAGGTCGCCTGCGCCTGTGCCTGGCTCGCGTTCGCCGCATCCAGCGCGGCCTTCAACGGGGCCGGATCGATTTCGAACAGGATGTCGCCTTCGCGGACGTCGGAGCCCTCTTCGTAGACGCGCTTCTGCAGCACGCCGGCGACGCGTGCGCGCACGTCGGCCGAACGGAAAGCGGACAGGCGGCCGACCAGCGAACGTTGCAGCGGCACGCTTTCGGGCTGCGCCGCGATCACGCCGACTTCGGGTGGAGGGGGCGATGGCGGCGCATCCTGCGAGGGCGATTTGCCGCATCCCGCGAGGAGGGTGGCGAGCAGGCAGGCGGCGAGGCGAGGAAATGCGGCGGGCTTCATGGTCGGAACGTCCTGTCGGCGATCGGCGGCGTCGCGCACGCACAGGCCGTCGTTGCGGCATTGTCCGCCCGACGGCTGTACGGCGCCCACTATACCGATGGGTACAGGAATGAGCCCCGGTCGAAAGTCATGCGCACCAGGGCCGGGACGCGAACCCGAGAACGCGCGCGCGCGGCCGCGTTGAAGGCCCGTTCGGTGGATTCCCCGCAGGGCGCGGCGTATCCTTGCCGGTCCTCAACTGCCCACGAAACCGGACCCATTCATGACCGCACAGGACGCCGCGTCTGGCACGGCCGTCGAACAGATCCTTGATCACCAGTCGCGCCAGTTGCAAGGCGCGGCGTTGCAGGAAAACCAGGTGTTCACCCGGGAATTCCTGCAGCGCGTGCCGCCGGAGGAGGTCGCTGCGCGTGGCGTCGCCGAGTGGGCCGGCATGGTGCAATCGATCCTCGACTTCCTGCGCGAACGCGAGTCCGGCGTGGCCAAGGTGCGCGTGTTCAACACGGCCGCGGGCAGCGAGCCGGCGCGCACCACGGTCGAAGTCGTCACCGACGACATGCCGTTCCTCGTCGATTCGGTCGGGATGGCGCTGGTCGAGGCGGGCCTGCGCGTGCACACCGTGATCCATCCCGTGCTGAGCGCGCGGCGCGACGCGACCGGTCGACTGCAGGCGATCCAGGCACTCGGCGAAGAGCGCGAAGGCGCCGAGTCGGTCATGCATTTCGAAGTCGATCGCGTCGTCGATGCGGCCGCGATCGAGCACCTGCGCCAGCGCGTTTGCTCCGCTCTCGACGACGTGCGCGAAGCCGTCGACGACTGGCAGCCGATGCGCCAGCGCATGCTCGCGACCGCCGACGAACTGTCCACGCGTCCGATGCCGGTCGACGCGGCCGGCGTGGCCGAGGCGCAGGACTTCCTGCGCTGGGCCGCCGACGACAACTTCACCTTCCTCGGCTACCGCGAATACGCGGTGGTCGAGTCGGGCGGCGAGGAACTGCTGCAGGCGGTCGAGGGATCCGGCCTCGGCATCCTGCGTGGCAGCGAGCGCTCGCTCGCTCCGCGCTCGCTGCGCACGCTGGTCGCCAAGGAGCTTCCGCAGTCGGGCTCGATGGACGCGATCATCCTGACCAAGACCAATGCGCGCGCGCACGTGCATCGTCCGGGCTACATGGACTACATCGGCGTGCTGCGCTTCGATGCAGCCGGGGTTCCGGTCGCCGAACAGCGCTTCCTTGGGCTGTTCACGACCAATGCCTACGTGGCACGCCCGCAGGACGTGCCGTTGGTTCGCCGCAAGGTCGAGGCGGTGATGCGCCGCTCGGGCCTGCGCCGCGACGCGCATTCGGGCAAGGCCCTGCGCCACGTGCTCGAACTGCTTCCGCGCGACGAAATGTTCCAGTCCAGCGAGGACGAACTGTACGCGCTCGCGACCGGCATCCTCGCGCTGCGCGAGCGCCCGCGTGCGCGCCTGTTCGTGCGCGCGGACAAGTACGGGCGCTTCTATTCCTGCCTCGTCTACCTGCCGCGCGACCGCTTCAACACCGAAGTTCGCCTGCGCATCGAGTCGATGCTCAAGGAGGCGTTCCACGGCGAGCGCACGGATTCGGCCATACAGGTCGGCGAGTCGCCGCTCGCGTTGCTGCATTTCGTCGTGCGGCCACGTCCGGGCGACCAGGTCGACTACGACGTGGCCGAACTCGAGGCACGCATCACCGAGGCCACGCGCAACTGGCAGGACGAACTGCGCAACGCGCTGGTGGCCCGCCTCGGCGAGGAGCGCGGCCTGGTGCTCGCGCAGCGCTATGCACGCGCGTTGCCCGCGGCCTACATCGAGGAAGCAACGCCGGCGGGCGCGGCAGGCGACGTCGAGGTCGCCTCGGGCCTGCGCGATGCGAGCGACATCCGCATCAGCCTGTATCGCTCGCGGCAGCGTCCCGATGCGCTGCACTTCAAGGTGTTCCGGTACGCCGCGGACATCGCGCTGTCGGACGTGATTCCGCTGCTCGAGAACATGGGGCTCAAGGTCCTGACCGAGCAGCTCTACCGGGTCGATCTCGGCGATGCGCAGCTGCACATCCAGGACATCATGGTGCAGCCAGCGACGCGCTGCGCGTTCGACGTCGACCAGGTGCGCGAGGCGTTCGAGCGCGCGTTCGAGGCGATCTGGCGCGGGGAAGCCGAGAATGACGCCTTCAACAAGCTCGTGCTGGGCGCGCGGCTCGACTGGCGCCAGGTCGCGGTGCTGCGCGGCTACTGCAAGTTCCTGCTGCAGACCGGCGTGCCGTTCTCGCAGAGCTACGTCGAGGAGACGCTCAACCGCTATCCCGCGCTCGCGGGCCTGCTGGTCGAGTTGTTCGAGGCCGGTTTCGACCCGGCGCGCGAACTCGGCGACGCCGCGGCGCTCGCCGACGCGCGCACGCGCCTGTCGGGAGAGCTCGCGACGCTGGTGCCGGACGCGATGCTGAAGGCGAACCCGCGCTTCATCGATGAGCTCGAGAACGTGCGCGCGCTGCCGCGCGAGGAGCAGGTCCAGGCGATCATCGGCGGCATCAAGCAACTGCTCGAGCATGTCGCGAGCCTCGACGAGGACCGCATCCTGCGCGCCTACCTCGGCGTGATCGGCGCGACCCTGCGCACGAGCTTCTTCCAGCAGCGCGGCGGCGCGTTCGCGCCGTACATCAGCTTCAAGTTCGATTCGGCGCGCGTGCCTGACCTGCCCAAGCCGAGGCCGTATCGCGAGATCTTCGTGTACGGACCCCGCGTGGAGGGCGTGCACCTGCGCTTCGGCCCGGTCGCGCGTGGTGGCCTGCGCTGGTCCGATCGCCGCGAGGACTTCCGTACCGAAGTGCTCGGCCTGGTCAAGGCGCAGATGGTCAAGAACACCGTAATCGTGCCGGTCGGCTCGAAGGGCGGGTTCTTCGTCAAGCATCCGCCGCTCGGCGGCGACCGCGACGCGGTGCTGGCCGAAGGCATCGCGTGCTACCGCATGTTCATCAACGGCCTGCTCGACATCACCGACAACCTCGTCGACGGCAAGGTCGTGCACCCGGTCGCCGTGGTGCGCTACGACGACGACGATCCCTACCTCGTCGTCGCCGCGGACAAGGGCACCGCCACGTTCTCGGACATCGCCAATGCGATCAGCGCGGAGCATGGCTTCTGGCTCGGCGACGCATTCGCTTCGGGCGGTTCGGTCGGCTACGACCACAAGGGCATGGGCATCACGGCGCGCGGCGGATGGGAATCGGTCAAACGCCACTTCCGCGCGCTCGGGCGCGATTCGCAGTCGCAGGACTTCACCTGCGTGGGCATCGGTGACATGTCGGGCGACGTGTTCGGCAACGGCATGTTGCTGTCGCGCCACATCCGCCTGGTCGCGGCGTTCGACCATCGCCACATCTTCATCGATCCCGCGCCGGACTCCGCCGCGTCGTTCGCGGAACGCGAGCGCCTGTTCGCATTGCCGCGCTCGTCCTGGGACGACTACGACAGGAGCCTGATTTCGAAGGGAGGCGGCGTGTTCCCGCGCAGCGCGAAGACGATCGCGCTCTCGCCCGAAGCCTGCCGCGCACTCGGCCTCGGCGACTCGGTCGAACCGCTGACGCCGACCGCGCTGATGAGCGCGATCCTGAAGGCGCCGGTCGACCTGCTCTGGAACGGCGGCATCGGCACCTACGTGAAATCCGAAGCGGAAACCAATGCGGACGTCGGCGATCGCGCCAACAACGCGCTGCGCGTCAACGGGCGCGAGCTGCGTTGCCGGGTCGTGGGCGAGGGCGGCAACCTCGGTTTCACGCAGCGCGGCCGCATCGAGGCCGCGCTCAACGGCGTGTTGCTGAACACCGACTTCATCGACAACTCGGCCGGTGTCGACACCTCGGACCACGAAGTCAACATCAAGATCCTGCTCAACGACGCCGTCCAGCGCGGCGAGATCACGACCGAGCAGCGCAACGCCCAGCTCGCGTCGATGACCGACGAGGTCGCCCGCCTGGTGCTGCTGGACAACTACCGGCAGAACCAGGCGATCACGGTGATGGAACACATGTCCGCGAACCGGCTCGGTTCGAACGCGCACTTCATCCGCACGCTCGAAGCGGAAGGCATGCTCGACCGGCAGATCGAATTCCTGCCGAGCGATGCGGAGATCGCCGAGCGCAAGGCACGCCACCAGGGCCTCACGCGCCCCGAGCTGGCCGTGCTGCTGTCCTACTCGAAGCTCAAGCTGTTCCAGCAGCTGCTCGACTCGGACGTGCCGGAGGATGCGTTCCTCTCCAAGGAACTCGTGCGCTACTTCCCGGAGCCACTGCATGAACGCTACACCGAGCACATGCAGCGCCATCGCCTGAAGCGCGAGATCATCGCGACCGCGGTCACCAACTCGATGGTCAACCGCATGGACGCGACCTTCGTGCTGCGCATGCAGGAAGACACGGGTCAACAGCCGGCCGCGATCGCGAAGGCCTATTCGGCGGTGCGCGAGATCGTCGAGGCGCGCGGGATGTGGGCCGAGATCGAGTCGCTCGACGGGCGCATCGGCGAAGACGTGCAGATCGATGCACTCCTCAAGCTCTGGAACCTGCAGCGCAACCTCACGCGCTGGCTGCTGAACCAGCGCGGCGCCGACCTCGACATCGCCGAACTGGTGGGGCGTTACGGACCCGGCGTGGCACAGCTGTTCGCGGCATTGCCCGGCGTGCTGACGCCGACGAGCCGCGCCGACTACGACGTCGACGTCGAGAAGTGGCAGGGCATGGGTTTCCCCGAAGCGCTGGCGCTGCGGCTCGCGATGGTGGCCGAGCTCGGTTCCGCGTTCGACATCGTCGAGATTTCGCTGGAGAGCGGCGAGGCGGTCGAACGCGTGGCCGCGGTGTTCTTCGACCTCGGCCAGGCGCTCGACGTCGACGGCCTGCGGCGCCAGATCGAAGCCCTGCCGGTCGAGAGCCGCTGGCACGCGCAGGCCCGTGGTTCGTTGCGCGACGAACTCGCCGCGCAGCACCGTGCGTTGACGCGGCAGGTGCTCGCCGGCGCCAGCGCCGGCGACCCGCATCCGGTCGCGCGCTGGCTCGAGCGCGATGATCCTGCGCTGCGATTCACGCTTGGCCTGCTCGAGGACCTGCGTTCGCAGCAAGTCGACTATCCGATCGCTTCGGTCGCACTGCGACGCTTCGCGCAACTGGTGCAGGCCGCTGCCAAGGCGGCCTGAGCCGATGGAGGCGCAACGTCGTCCCGGCGCGCACCGGGACGACGATGCGGTAGATTGGGCGCGCGTCCACTGACCGACCCGAGGCCCATGTCCCCGCGCATCGCATTCGTCGCGAGCCAGACCGAGGAAGCGCAAGCGATCCGCTCCGTGCTCGCGCAGCGCCACGGGGACGCGCCGCTCGAGCAGGCCGAGGTCATCGTTGCGCTCGGCGGCGACGGCTTCATGCTGCGCACGCTGCATCGTCATCGTGCACGCGCGTTGCCGGTGTACGGCATGAAGCTCGGCTCGATCGGTTTCCTGATGAACCAGTTCAGCGAAGCCGACCTCGAGCAGCGCCTCGCGCGCGCACGTCCGACCGTGCTGCGCCCGTTGCTGATGGAAGCGGTGGCCGAGTCCGGTACCAGCACCACCTCGCTCGCATTCAACGAAGTCTCGCTGTTGCGCCAGACCAAGCAGGCCGCGCACGTGCGGGTCTCGCTGAATGGCGTGGTCAAGCTCGAGGAACTGGTCTGCGACGGCGTGCTGGTGTCGACCACCGCGGGTTCGACCGCCTACAACCTGTCCGCGCACGGGCCGATCCTGCCGCTCGGTTCGCAGTTGCTCGCGTTGACGCCGATCAGCCCGTTCCGCCCGCGGCGCTGGCGTGGGGCGATCCTGCCGGCAGTGACCGAAGTGCGGTTCGAGATCCTCGACCCCTACAAGCGGCCGGTCAGTGCCACTGCCGATTCGCACGAGGTGCGCGACGTCGTCGAGATCCACGTGCGCGAATCGAGCGAGCAGACGATGACGTTGCTGTTCGACCCCGAGCACAACCTCGAGGAACGCATCCTCAACGAGCAGTTCGAGCTGTAGCCTCCCATGCGGGCACCGCGCATGGCGCTGCTCGGCATCGCGCTCGTCGCAGCCGCGGGCTGCACGTCGCTGCGCTACTACTCGCACGTGACGCACGGCCAGCTCGCATTGCTCGCAGCGCGCGAACCGGTCGCGCGGATCGTCGCCGATCCCGCGGCGGATCCTGCGCTGCGCGAGCAGCTCGCAGGCGCGCAGGCGGCGCGCGAGTTCGCCTCCGCACGCCTGCACCTGCCGCGTAACCGCAGCTATGCGAGCTACGTCGCACTCGATCGTCCCTACGCGACCTGGAACGTGTTCGCGGCGCCGGAATTCTCGGTCGAACCGCTGACGCATTGCATGCCGTTCGCCGGGTGCGTGCCATACCTCGGCTATTTCGACGAGGCGCCCGCGCGAGCGGCAGCCGCACGGCTCGCCGCGCAGGGCAACGACACCGCGGTCGTCGGCAGCGCCGCGTACTCGACCCTTGGGTGGTTCGCCGATCCGATCCTCTCCAGCATGCTGCGACCGGGCGACGAGCTCGCGGGCGTGATCTTCCATGAACTCGCGCACCAGCAGTTGTACGTGAAGGATGACGCGACGTTCAACGAATCGTGGGCGAGCTTCGTGCAGGCGCAAGGAGTGCGCGAATGGCGAGTCGCGCGCGGGCTCGAGCCGCGCGATGACCACGCGATCGGGCAGCGCGAGGAAGGATTCATTCGCCTCGTGCTCGACCTGCGCGAACGATTGCGCAGGTTGTACGCGAGCAACCTGGATGCAGGCCGCTTGCGGCATGCGAAAGCCCACGCGTTCGAGGGGTTCCGCCAACGCCATCGCGCGTGGCGCGACGCACGTGCCGAGCGCGATGCAGCGCGCGACGCCTGGGTCGAAGGTCCGCTCGGCAATGCCGACCTGCTCCCGTTCGGTATCTACGATCGCTGGAAGCTCGCGTTCGCGGCGCTGTTCGAACGGAAGGGGGGCGACTGGCCCGCATTCCTCGCCTGCGCGTCGGAGCTCTCCCGGATGCCACGCGCGGCGCGCGAGGATCTGCTGCGTGCACTCGAAGCGCGAACCCACGGCGGGCGCATCGACGCGTGCCCGCGCGCAACGTCGCTCAGGAACGATTTACGCGGCCGGGAGTAGCGTGACCGCAGAAGCCGAGGAGATCACGCCATGAAGCCGATGCTGCGCTGGATGATGGTGGCGCTGGGGTGCGTGTCCACGGCGGGCTGCTACTACTACCCGGACTACGGCTACGTGCGCGCAGACGGCTACGGAACGGGCATCCATCATGGGGCGTCCTACGTCGAGTCGTATTACGGTTACGGCCCGTATTACGGTTACGGCCCGTACGCGCCTGCGTATGGTCATTACGGACCCTACTACTGGCCGGGGTACTACTCGATCGACATCGACGTCCATCACGGGCGAGGGCACGACGGCCGGGGTCGCGGGCACGATGCGCCTCCTGCGCATCGTGCCGGACCCGAAGTGCAATCGCGGCGACGCCGCTGAGCCTCAGCGGCCGCGGCTGGTCCAGCGAGAGTATTCGCCTGACGAGATGCGGCCGTCGCGGTTGCCGTCGGCATGGATGAAGTCGTTCGCGAGCGGCGGATAGGAGGCGGCCGCGTCCTCGCGGATGTGGCTGGCGCCACCCGACAGCTGGTCGAACGCGGGTGGCGGCCCGAAATCGCGCGGCGCGGGCTGTCCCGACGTCACGGTCAGCTCGCCCTGTGCGGTCTGGTACGTGGTCGAACGAGTGTCCTGCGCCTGCGCCGATGCAGCCGCGAGTACGAGGGAAGCGGCGATGGCGAACATCGGATTCATGCGAACCTCCATTCGGTGATCGGTAGGGTGCGCCGCATGATCGGGCGCGCCGGATGAACCCCTGCCGAAGCGAAGCGCGGGGATCGCTCGTCGCCTGCGCTATCGCAGCAGCATGCATTCAGCCACAATCGCCGCATGCTGCCCCCGCACCCGCGACCAGGCATCCGGATCCTCGCCGCGTTCGTCGCAGGCATGCTCGCGGGTTGCGGCCGCGAGCCGGCCCCGGTCGAGCCCGCGCCCATCGCGCACGCGCATGCGGTCGCCGTGGCCGAAGCGGTCGCGTCACCGTCGACGTCCCCCCCGCTGCCAACCCTGGTGCCCGACCCTCCGACCCGCCATGCGATGGCCGTTGCGCCCGCGCGCCTGGACCATCCGCCGCTGCCGCCGGCCGACTGCGCTGCGCGCCCGACCGAGCCTGCGCCGGCGCCTGCGTTGTCGGTGCATCGCTGGGTGGACGCATCCGGCATCACGCACTATTCGGACCGCCCGCCGGCCGCCGACGTGGCCGGTCACCGGGTGCTCGAAGTCGCCGGCGCAGCCTCGATTTCGGTCGACGCGAGCGGCCACGACGTCGATCTTCCGGGCCAGTTGCAGCAGCGGGCCGTCGCCGATGCCCTCGGCGTGCAGCGCGTGCTGCGCGACACCCTCGGGATCGCCGCTCCGCACGGCCTGCGCCTGCGCGTCGTGTTCGTGCGCGACGCGAACGAGTACGCGCGGTTGATCGGCGAACCCTCGCTAGCCGCGTCGGCGGGTGCTTATTCGCCTGCGCGGCGGACCATCTATGTGCGCAAGCAGGGTGACGACGAGATCACCTTCATGGTGCTGCGCCACGAGATCACGCACGCACTCGTGCACGAATCGATCGGCAACCTGCCGACGCCGCTCAACGAAGGCCTGGCCGAGTATTTCGGACGCTACCGGGGCGGCGGAATGGGCGGCCAGGTCGATGTCGGTGCCGGCAGCGAGGCCGTGTCGGCCGCCGCACCCGCCGGGGACGGCAGCGAAGAACTCGTCGACCTCCTCGCACGCGAAGACCTGGCCTTCTATGCGGCCGAAGCGGATGCAGGGCCGGAGCGTGAGCGGCGCTACCTTCGCGCCTATGCGCTGGTGGCCCAGTTGATGCGGGGCGTCGAGGGCCGACGCGCACTTGCCGCGGTGTTGCACGCGCAGCAGGCGGCACCCTGCAGTCCGGTGGCGGTGGAGTCGATCCTGCAACGCGAGTATCCCGGTGGACTCGTTGCACTCGCCACCGCCTGGGCCGGCGCGATGCGCGACCCCGCCGTCGACGTCCGCGCCTATTGAATCGACGCCGGCGCGTACCGGCCGTCCTCGCGCACTTTTTGCCTTTTGGAGTAGACTCGGGACGCTGTGTCTGCACGGTCACCGAGCCTCGCGACCCGATGTGGCGCAACCGGACGGTACGCGCATCGCTTCACCTGCACGCCGGCATACGCAGTGATCGACCGCCTCGAGGGGGAGGCGTCAATTCATCAGACATTGCGGAGAGTTTCATGTCGGATCGTCAGGTGGGCACCGTCAAGTGGTTCAACGAGAGCAAGGGATTCGGGTTCATCAGCCGTGAAAACGGACCGGACGTGTTCGTGCATTTCCGCGCGATCACCGGAACCGGATTCCGCACGCTGCAGGAAGGGCAGAAGGTCTCGTTCCGCGTCGTGGAAGGCCAGAAGGGCCTGCAGGCGGAAGAGGTCGCGCCGGCCTGATCGAATGTGACGCACGCCAGGGGCCGCGGCTTTCCGCGGCCCTTTTCGTTGCGCGATCCGCATCGTCGAGGCGAGGCGTTTCGCCCACGGTCGGATGCGTGTTCCAGCCGACGGATCCGCTCACAGGCGGGCGCTTGCAATCGGCCGCCTCGGCTGCGCATCGGTCGCGGCCGCGTTCGCTTCGAAGCGACGCAGCGGGACCGGGGCGCGACGGCGAACCGCGCCAGGGCGAAACCTGCCGGGTGTGACGTCGGTTGGCCGGAGAGACGAACCTCGATGCGGCCTGCGCCTTCGGCGGCGAGAGCCTTCCCTCGCGGGCTGTCTCTTGGCCGCGCCCGTGCGATGTGCAGCTTCGCATCCCGCGCGCACGGGGAATCCTGCGGTGGCAGAATCCCTCCCGATCGCGGAGTGCAGATGTCCCAGATCCACACGTCCATCAGGCGGCGCCTGCCGCGGGCGGCATGAGCGCCACCCGGAGGCATCACGCGTGACGCCGGCCAACGAGAGGCCGACCGGGGGGTGGGGCGCCGTCGACGGCGGTCGCCTGCGCTGTGTCGACGCGCTGCGCGGGATCGCCGCGCTGCTGGTCGTGTGGATGCACGTGTCCGAGAGCTTCGCGTCCCTTGGCCCGATCGACGGGAAGTGGATCCACGAGCTGGCCCGCTCGGTCGATGTCGGTCGCATCGGCGTCGTCGCGTTCTTCCTCGTCAGCGGATTCGTGATCCCGTTCAGCATTCGCGCGGACCAAGCGGCGCCGGTCGGGAGCTTCGTGATCAAGCGCTTCTTCCGAATCGCCCCGGCGTACTGGCTGTCGATTCCGCTCGGTGCATTGACGGGCTGGTGGATCTGGGGCCGGGAGTTCGGAGCGCGCGACCTGCTGCTCAACTTCATGCTGCTGCACGACGTTTTCGGGGCGCGTCCGGCCGAAGGGTTGTACTGGACTCTGGTCGTGGAAGTCGTGTTCTACGCGTGCTGCGTGGTGCTGCTGCTCGCGCGCAGCCTCGACCGCATGTGCCGCATCTGGGGCATCGCCGCCCTGTTCACCGCGGTGTATTCGTTCGCGATGCTGCTGCGCTGGGCCGGCCTGCCGACGCTGGACTCGAACACGGCCTTCTGCTTCCTCAACCTGTCGATGATGTTCTGCGGCACCTTGTATCGCCACGTCGTGTTCGATCGCGGCGCGCGCGGCGACGGCTGGCTGCGCATCGGCGTGGCGGCCTTGTTCGCGTACCACCTCGTCGTGCTGCCCGTGGCGGCGGTGGCGGCGATCGGATTCGAGCGCAACGCGACGATCCCGTATGCGCTCGGGAGCTTGCTGTTCATCGTCGGCACCCGCATCGTTCCGCTCGCACACCGCGCCACCGACTGGCTCGGGCGCGTGAGCTATTCGATCTACCTGTTCCACCCGATCGTGTTCATGTCGCTGCTGTGGTGGCTGCTGCGGCAACCTGCGGATT
>DAIOWG010000063.1:11573-11788 GCA_036758645.1 Dokdonella sp.
CGCTAGTGGCAGCGCCGCACCGTCCCGGACGCACCGACGACCCCCCCGTTGGCGCATGCCGCGCCGGTACGCGACTGAAGAGGTCGGCCCCGGGCACGTTCCCGATCCACGCCGCCCCTCAGTGCCCGGCGCCTGCCGCGACATTGCCGAACGGCGGCCGCGCGAACCACACCACCGGGATCATCAGCAGGAACAGCGCGGTGCAGAACAGGAAC
>DAIOWG010000064.1:0-2464 GCA_036758645.1 Dokdonella sp.
GGGCGCGAACGACTCGGCCGCGCTGACGATCGCCAACATCGGCGGCGGCACGCTGGACTGGGCGATCCAGGAAGGCACGACGGCGCAGCCGGCGAGCAGCCACATGACGTCGATGGCGGCGCGCCGCACGGGTCAGATGGTGAGCGGACAGTGGACGCGCAGCGCCACGGTGGCGGGCAACCTGCGTGGCAGTCCGATCGTGCTCGGCGACTTCGACATCTCGCAGACCGCGGACAACACCCCGGGTGACGAAGGCGTGTCGTGTGGTGCAACCGATGGTTCGAGCACCTCGGACAACAGCTGGTGGCGTCGTTTCTACTTCAACGAGCACCCGGCGGTCGGCGCGAGCGCGAACGTCACGAGCGTGACGATCTCCTCGGGCAGCACCGGTCCGAACGGCCTGCCGTTCACGGTGAACCTGTACACGGTCGCGCATTCCGCGCCGGTCGACACGATCCCGACGGGTTCGCTGACGCTGATCGGCACCGCGAACGGCACGATCGACAGCGGCCTGGCGACGGTGACGGTGCCGGTGAGCGGCGCGATCGACGACACCGTGGGCAAGGACCTGGTGGTGGAGTGGCACACCGACGGCAACGCGGCCGGTGGCCAGTTCTTCCCGGGTGCGAACGCGAGCGCGGAAACGCACCCGACGTTCCTGTCCTCGGCGACCTGCGGCGTGACCAGCCCGACCCCGGCCTCCGGCATCGGCTTCCCGGACTTCCACCTGGTGATGGTGGTGTCGATGACCAATGGCGGCGGTGGCCCGACCTGCCAGAACCCGGCCGACGTGCCGTGGCTGAGCGTGTCGCCGGCAGCCGGTTCGCTGGCGGGCGGCGCGAGCGAGGCTGCGACGGTGACGGTCGACGCGACCGGCATGGCCGCGGGTGACTACACGGCCAACCTGTGCGTGACCAGCAACGACCCGGTGACCCCGCTGGTGAACGTGCCGGTGGCGCTGACGGTCGAGGCGGTGGTGGGCGAGCCGTGCAGCGCGGCCGACACGATCTTCTGCGACGGCTTCGACCCCGCGCAGACCGGTGATCCGGACGTCGTGACGGGCGTGATCAACCTGCCGGTCGCCAACGACTTCGACGGCAGCGCGCTCGACCTCGTGACCGGCACCTACCTGCCGTGGACCGGCTCGCGCAACGACGACATCAACCTGTACAACCCGGGCGATGGCCTGTACGTGTACTGGTACGGCGACATGGTGCCGGGCCAGGGTGGCGTGTCCACCGATGGCGTGAACTACGACATCCTGCAGTCGGGTGCGACGATCGGTCCGGCCTCGGCCTTCATCGCGTCCTCGATCCCGCTGCAGAACTGGTTCACCGGCGCCGACGGCTACCTCGGCATCACCTTCCTCAACGAGGAAACCGGTGTGTTCAACTACGGCTACATCCACCTGACCACGTCGTCCCCGGACGGCTACCCGGCGCAGGTGCTGGAGTACGCCTACAACAGCGCGGGCAACGCGATCACGATCCCGTAACCGCCCGCGACTGCGACACCTCCAAGGCCTCCCTTCGGGGAGGCCTTTTTTTTGCGCGAGGACCTCCTGCAGGCGTTCGCCCATGGCGACTTCCCGGTTGCTTGCCAGTCTCGGCGATCATCGGCCGCGTCGTTCCGGAGTCCGCCGAATGGCAGGGTCGACGAGTTCCGCTGCCTGCAGCGGCGCTCACCGTGATCGATCGGCACCCGCGCAACGGCAATGGGATGCGAGGCATCGCGCCCGCCCGAATGAGGCGCGCATCATCCGTGCACAGCGGGGCGCAGCCGCTTGCTATGCTCCCGCGATGACCATCTCCGCTTCCGCCATGCGCATGGCGCACCGCTTTCGGGGCTTCCTGCCGGTCGTGATCGACGTCGAAACCGGCGGCTTCGACTGCGAACGCCATGCATTGCTCGAGATCGCCGCGGTGTGCGTGCGCATGGACGAGGAAGGCTTCGTGCACCCGGAGCCCGTCGTCTCCACCCATGTGGACGCGTTCGAAGGATCCGAACTCGATCCGCGCTCACTCGAGATCACCGGCATCGACCCGGGCCATCCGCTGCGCGGCGCGCTGCCCGAGAAGGAAGCACTCGACCTCGTGTTCCGACCGGTACGCGCCGCGATGCGCGCGAGCGATTGCCAGCGCGCGATCCTGGTCGGCCACAATGCGTCGTTCGATCTCGGCTTCCTGAATGCCGCGATCCGTCGCACCGCGCACAAGCGCAGCCCGTTCCATCCGTTCAGCTGCTTCGATACGGTCACGCTGGGCGGCCTCGCCTTTGGCCAGACCGTGCTGAGTCGGGCGGTCGAAGCGTCCGGCCGGGCGTGGGATGCGCGCGAGGCGCACTCGGCCGTCTATGACGCCGAACGCACGGCGGACCTGTTCTGCACGATCGTCAACCGCTGGCGCGAGATGGAACTCGCATGGCGGCGGTAGGAGCCCACCCTGTGGGCGATCCGCGCAGGGAA
>DAIOWG010000064.1:2564-11738 GCA_036758645.1 Dokdonella sp.
CCGGTCGTTCGCGGGTCTTCGGATTCCCGAATCGCGCACAGGGTGCGCTCCTACGACCGCGAGGCGTTGGCCGCGTCGATGAACATCCCGCGCAACCGGTAGGAGCCCACCCTGTGGGCGATCCGCGCAGGGAACCGGTCGTTCGCGGGTCTTCGGATTCCCGAATCGCGCACAGGGTGCGCTCCTACGGATGAATTTCGCGGGCTTGATCGCGCGGGCAAGCAGGCGCATCTTCGGCATGTGCCGATCCACGAATACGCCCCGGTCCAGCCGCCCGGCTGCTCCCTCTGCTGCTACGGCTTCGATCGCCTGCAGCCCGCGGGCGAGCCTGCGCTCGCGCACTGCCCCGCGTGCGGGACGGCGCTGCGACGCGTACCCTCGCCGCCCCAGGTCGTACGTGGCGGCGCCCACCGCCTGCAGGAATCCCACCTCGCCCGGCATGGCTTCACGCAGTATCGGCGGACCGGGAAAGGTCGCTACGAGAAGACCACCGGCGAAGGTCCGGATACGCTCGGCGACGATTGACCGTCATCATCGATGACGGCGATGTTGCACGAGCTTTTTGCTCCAAGTCACTGATTGACCGTGTCGACGGCGCCGCCTCCTGTCGCGCCCCGGCCTCCTGAAACATCAGTGAAACAAAACCCTCATCGTACTGACACGTCGCGAGCCTAAAAAGCGCGCAGCCGGCAGCGTGCCGTGCCCGTCTTTCCCGTCGAGGAGTTACGCGTGTACAACCCGATCAAGTGCCGCATCGCCGCCGCCGGCCTCGCCCTGGTACTCGGCGCCGCCACCGCACAGGCCGCCGACATCACCGGCGCCGGTGCGACCTTCATCTATCCGATCCTCGCGAAGTGGTCCGACAGCTACCACAACGCCACCGGCACCAAGATCAACTACCAGTCGATCGGCTCGGGCGGCGGCATTGCGCAGATCAAGGCCGGCACCGTCGTGTTCGGTTCGTCCGACAAGCCGCTTCCCTCTGCCGAACTCGCGGATGCGGGGCTCGCGCAGTTCCCGTCGGTGATCGGCGGCGTGGTGCCGGTCGTCAACCTCGAAGGCGTCGACGGCGGAAAGATCCGCTTCACCGGGCCGCTGCTCGCCGACATCTACCAGGGCAAGATCAAGAAGTGGAACGACCCCGCCATCGCCCAGGTCAATCCGGGCGTGACGCTCGGCGACCGTGCGATCACGGTCGTGCACCGCTCGGACGGGTCGGGTACGACGTTCAACTTCGTCAACTACCTCTCCAAGGTTTCGCCCGAATGGAAGGCGAACGTCGGCGAAGGCACTTCGGTGTCGTGGCCTGCCGGCGTGGGCGGCAAGGGCAACGAAGGCGTCGCCGCCTACGTCAAGCAGATCAAGGGCGCGATCGGCTACGTCGAACTCGCGTACGCGCTGCAGAACGGCATGAGCTACGCCTCGATGCAGAACGCTGCGGGCCAGTTCGTGCAGCCGAGCCTCGAGAGTTTCCAGGCCGCCGCCGCGAACGCCGACTGGAAGAACGCGAAGGACTTCGAACTCGTCATCACGAATGCGCCGGGCGAGAACGCCTGGCCGATCACCGCGACGAACTTCATCCTCGTCTACAAGCAGCCCAAGGACAGCGCGCGCACGAAGTCGGCGCTCGATTTCTTCAAGTGGGCCTACGACAACGGTGCCGACCAGGCGCGCGAACTGCACTACGTGCCGCTGCCGAAGGCCTTGACCGACCAGATCGAGGCGTACTGGGCCGCGGAGATCCAGCTCTGAGCGCACGCGCTCGCACCGCGCGCCACGCGCGCGGTGCGTAGCGAAGCGGACCGGCCCTCGCGCACGGCGGATCGCCGTGCGCGAGGCCACCGGATTCCGGACCCGTTGCGACGATCCATCGTCCGCGGGTACGGACCACCCTCTCCTTGGAAACGTACCGATGGCGCAGGCCAGCGCAATCCAGGCGATCGATCCCGCGGCGCAGCTGGCAGGTGAACGCCGCAACCGGCGCGACGCGCGCGCCGATCGCGCGTTCCACTGGCTGGTCGCGGGCGCGGGCATGTTCGTGCTGCTCGCACTCGGTGGTGCGGCCCTGTCGATGCTCTGGGGCGGACGCGAGGCGTTTTCCGAGTTCGGGATCGGCTTCCTGTTCTCGACCGAATGGGATGCGGTCAACCGGAAGTTCGGCGCGCTCGTGCCGATCTACGGAACGCTGGTCACCGCGTTGATCGCGATGCTGATCGCGGTGCCCGTGAGCTTCGGCATCGCGCTGTTCCTGACCGAAGTCGCGCCGGCCTGGCTGCGCGGGCCGGTGGGCGCAGCGATCGAGCTGCTCGCCGGCATCCCTTCGATCATCTACGGCATGTGGGGCCTGTTCGTGTTCGTTCCGATCATGGGCGAGTCCGTGACGCCGTGGCTCAACGACCACCTCGGGACCTGGCCGATCATCGGCGCGCTGTTCACGGGTCCTCCACTCGGCATCGGCATGCTGACTGCGGGCATCGTGCTCGCGATCATGGTGATTCCGTTCGTGTCGTCGGTCATGCGCGAGGTATTCCTGACGGTGCCGACGCGCCTCAAGGAATCCGCCTACGCGCTCGGTTCGACCACCTGGGAAGTGGTGTGGAACATCGTGCTGCCGTACACGCGCTCCGCGGTGATCGGCGGCATCTTCCTCGGGCTCGGCCGCGCACTCGGCGAGACGATGGCGGTGACTTTCGTGCTCGGCAACGCGCACCGCCTCTCGGCCTCGCTGCTCGAACCGGGCAATTCGATCGCGGCGACGATCGCGAACGAATTCACCGAAGCCGACTCCGACCTCTACCGCTCCTCGCTGATCGCGCTCGGCTTCCTGCTGTTCGTGGTCACGTTCTTCGTGCTGGCTGCCGCCAAGCTGATGCTGCGTCGCCTCGCGCGCCAGGAGGGCAGCCGATGAGCCGCGCATCCGAGCGCCTCTACCGCAGGCGCAGCCTCGTCAACGGCTTCAACATGGTCATTTCGGGCCTGTGCGCCGCGTTCGGCCTGTTCTGGCTGGTCTGGATCCTCTGGACCACGCTGCGCAAGGGCGTGTCGGCGATCAGCCTGAGCCTCTTCACGCAGATGACGCCGCCGCCCGGCTCGGATGGCGGACTCGCCAATGCGCTGTTCGGCAGCCTTCTGATGAGCGCCGTCGCGATCCTGATCGGCACGCCGATCGGCGTCGCGGCGGGCACGTGGCTCGCCGAATACGCGCGCAAGCGACCGCTCGGCGAGGCGGTGCGCTTCGTCAACGACATCCTGTTGTCGGCACCGTCGATCGTGCTTGGCCTGTTCGTCTACACGCTGGTGGTCGCGCAGGTCGGGCACTTCTCCGGCTGGGCCGGCGCACTCGCGCTTGCGCTGATCGTGTTGCCGGTGGTCGTGCGTACCACCGACGAGATGCTGCAACTGGTGCCCGGCAAGATGCGCGAAGCGGCGTTCTCGCTCGGCATCCCGCAGTGGAAGGTCACGTTGCAGGTGCTCTACCGCTCGGCCCTGCCCGGCATCGTCACCGGCATCCTGCTCGCGCTCGCGCGCATCAGCGGCGAGACCGCGCCGTTGCTGTTCACCGCGCTCAACAACCAGTACTGGAGCCACGACATGAATGCGCCGATGGCGAGCGTGCCGGTGGTGATCTTCCAGTACGCGATGAGTCCGTACGACTCCTGGCATGCGCTGGCCTGGGCCGGCGCATTCGTGGTGACGGTCTTCGTGCTGCTGCTCAGCCTGCTCTCGCGCGCGATCCTCCTGCGCAACAAGGTGACCCATGATTGACGCTCCCGCCCGGATCTCCGTCGCTCCCTCCGCCACGACGGATGCGCGTCCGCAGGCCCGGCGCCCGAAGATGGCGGCACGCGGCCTCGACTTCCACTACGACGGCTTCCGCGCGCTGAAGCAGGTCAGCCTCGACGTCGCCGAGAAGCGCGTGACCGCGCTGATCGGTCCGTCAGGCTGCGGCAAGTCGACCCTGCTGCGCGTGTTCAATCGCATCTACTCGATCTACCCCGGCCAGCTGGCCAGCGGTGCGGTGCTGCTCGACGGCGAGAACATCCTCGACCCGAAGTACCCGCTCAACCGGCTGCGCTCGAAGGTCGGCATGGTGTTCCAGAAGCCGGTGCCGTTCCCGATGTCGATCTACGACAACATCGCCTACGGCATCCGCCACCACGAGAAGCTGTCGAAGGCCGAGATGGACGTGCGCGTCGAACAGGCGCTGGTGCAGGGCGCGCTGTGGGGGGAGGTCAAGGACAAGTTGCGGCAGAGCGCACTCGGGCTCTCCGGCGGCCAGCAGCAGCGCTTGTGCATCGCCCGCGCGATCGCGCTGCGCCCGGAGGTGATCCTGCTCGACGAACCGACGTCGGCCCTGGACCCGATCGCGACCGGCAAGATCGAGCAACTGATCTCCGAGCTCAAGGCGCATTTCACGATCGCGATCGTCACCCACAACATGCAACAGGCCGCGCGCTGCTCGGATTTCACCGCCTTCATGTACCTCGGGGAACTGGTCGAGTTCGGCGAAACCGAACGCCTCTTCACCAAGCCCGAGAAGAAGCAGACCGAGGATTACATCACCGGCCGGTTCGGCTGAGCCCGATCCCTGCCCGCCAACCCATCAGGTCACGCCATGCCGAATGCCCCGCAGACCAGCGAACACATCGTGAAAGGCTACGACGAGGAACTCGATCGCCTGACCGGCGAGATCCAGCGCATGGGCGAGCTCGCGCTGGCGCAGCTCGAGTCCGCCATCGACGCCATCATGCGCCGCGACAGCCAGGCCGCGCTCGACGTGGTCGGCGCCGACGCGACGATCGATGCGCTCGAGGAAGAGGTCAGCCACGACGTGATGCGGCTGCTCGCACTGCGCCAGCCGATGGCGCGCGACCTGCGAGAAGTGCTGGCGGCGCTGCGCATCGCGGCTGCGGTCGAGCGGATCGGCGACTACGCGGCCAACGTGGCCAAGCGCTCGCTGGTCCTCAACCAATCGGCACCGGTGCATCTCACCAATGCGCTGCCGCGCCTCGCCCGGCTGGCCCAGGGACTCGTGCAGGACGTGCTTGCCGCCTACGCGACGCGCGACGACGCACGCGCGCTGGCCGCTTGGGCGCGCGACGAGGAGCTGGATGCGCAGTACACGGGGCTTTTCCGCGAGCTGCTCACGTACATGATGGAAGACCCGCGCAACATCACGCCGTGCACGCACCTTCTGTTCATGGCGAAGAACCTCGAGCGCATCGGCGACCACGCGACGAACATCGCCGAGAACGTGTACTTCCTCGTCCACGGCACGCCGATCGCCGGTACGCGGCGCAAGGGCGACGCATCGGTGTCGATCGCCGACGTCGACGATCCACGCTGAGGCGCATCGTCGTTCGCGCCCCGTAGGCTGGACGCCCGAAGGGCGGCCGGCGCCCGTCGATCCGTCGAACACGTTGCCGGCCGCGCTGCGCGCGTCCAGCCTACGAAGCCGCGCGCTGACGCAAGGCTTCGAACAGCGTGATCCCCGTCGCGACCGATACGTTGAGGCTTTCGACCTCGCCGCGCATCGGGATCCGCGCGAGGAAGTCGCACGACTCCCGCGTGAGCCGGCGCAATCCCTCCCCTTCGCCACCGAGCACGAGCGCGATCGGGCCGACCAGGTCGACCGCATGGATCGTGCGATCGCCATCGCCGACCAGGCCGACGAGCCACACACCTGTTTCCTTCAGCAGCTTCAGCGCGCGCGCGAGATTCGTCGCCGACACGATCGGCACGCGATCGGCCGCACCCGCCGATGCACGCCGAACGGTCGGCGTCACGCCGACCGCGCGATCCTTCGGCACCACCACCGCGGTCACGCCCGCGGCCTCGGCGCTGCGCAGGCAGGCGCCGAAGTTGTGCGGGTCGGTAACGCCGTCGAGCACCAGCACGAGCGCATCGCGCCCCGCACGCTCGATCAGCGCCTTCAGTGCCGATTCCGGCAACGGCGGCGGCGCGTTGTAGCGCGCGACCACACCCTGGTGCCGTGCGCCGCCGGTCATGCGGTCGAGCGCCGTGCGATCGCGGGCATGCGGCTTGACGCCGAGTTCGCGTGCGCGCTCGCCGAGTTCCTTCACGCGCGCGTTGTGGCTGCCGCTTTCGATGTACAACTCGACCAGATTGCCGACGTCGTGGGTCAGCGCCGCTTCGACCGCATGGATGCCGATCAGGAGTTCAGTGGACATGAGCGGAGATTCGAGCTTCAGGATCGGGGATTGGGAATCGGAGTTCGGGACGCAGCGCCGGCCGGACCGTCGGGTGACCGCGATCCGGCCCGCAGCAAGACATGCTGCGCCGACGACTCAGTGGCTGGTCACGAGGCGGAAATCGATCTTGCGGTCTTCCAGGCTCGCACGCAGCACCTGCACGCGCACCGCGTCTCCGAGGCGGAACTTCAGGCCACGGCGTTCGCCACTGAGCAGGCGACGTGTGGCGTCGAAGTGGTAGTAGTCATTCGGCAACTGCGTGATGTGCACGAGCCCGTTGATCTTCGATTCCGCGAGTTCGACGAACAGGCCGAACGAAGTCACGCCGGACACGATGCCGTCGAACTCGCTGCCGACGTGCTTCTCCATCCAGGCGCATTTGTAACGTTCGTCGACGTCGCGCTCGGCTTCGTCGGCGCGGCGCTCGTTGTGCGAGCAATGCACGCACAGGCTCGCCATCCGGCTCGGACTGTACTCGTAGCCGGTCGGCTTGCCTGCAGTGAGCGCATAGCGGATCGCGCGATGCACGAGCAGATCCGGATAACGCCGGATCGGCGAAGTGAAATGCGTGTAGGACTCGAGCCCGAGGCCGAAATGGCCCGGATCATTGGGCTGGTACACCGCGAGGCTTTGCGAGCGCAGCAGCACCGATTCGATCAGGCTCGCGTCGGGCCGCTTGCGCACCTTCTTCAAGAGCGCCGAGAAGTCGCCCGGCGTCACCTGTTCGATCGGCGGCAGGCTGAGCTTGAACTCGCGCAGGAACTCGAGCAGGTCCTCGTACTTGGACGCGGGCGGCGGCGCATGCACGCGGTACGGCGTCGGAATGCGGTGCTTCTGCAGGTACTTCGCGGCCTCGACGTTCGCCGCGATCATGCACTCCTCGATCAGCTTGTGCGCGTCGTTGCGCTCGTAGGCGCCGAGCTGCACGACTTCGCCGCCCGCGCCGAGGCGGAACTCGACCTCGGTGCTCTCGAAGTCGATCGCGCCGCGGCGCTGGCGCGCCTTCGCGAGCAGCTTGTAGAGCTGATGCAGGTTCCTCAGTTGCGGCAGCACGTCGTCCAGTTCATGGCGCGCGTCGGCGTCCTTCTCGCCGATCGCCTGCCATACGCGCGTGTAGGTCAGGCGTGCATGCGAGCGCATCACCGCCGGATAGAACTTCGAGCGCACGACCTCGCCGTCGGCATCGACCTGCATCTCGCACGCCATGCACAGCCTCTCGACCTTCGGGTTGAGCGAGCAGATGCCGTTCGACAGCGTCTCCGGCAGCATCGGCACGACGAAACCCGGGAAATAGACCGAGGTCGCGCGGTTGTAGGCTTCCTCGTCGAGCTCGGTACCGGGCCGAACGTAATGCGAGACGTCGGCAATCGCGACGATCAGGCGGAAGCCGCCCTTGTTCGGCTCGGCGAACACCGCATCGTCGAAATCGCGCGCGTCCTCGCCGTCGATCGTGACCAGCGGCAAGCCGCGCAGGTCGACGCGCCCCTCGATCTCGTCCAGCGAAACCTCGGGCTCGACGTCCACCGCCGCGCGAAGCACGGCGGGCGGCCATTCGCGTGGCAAGTCATGGCTCGCGATCGCCATCTCGACCACCAGCGACGGCGTCAGCCGTTCGCCGAGCACCGCGAGCACGCGCCCCATCGGGCCGCGTTGCATCGTCGGCTGGTCGGTGATCTCGACGATGACGATCTGGCCGGACCGCGCACCGCGATCCTGCCCCGGCTTGATCAGCACGTCCTGGTGCAGGCGGCGATCGTCGGGCGTCACCAGCACGAGGCCATTGTCCTCGACGACGCGCCCGACCAGTCGCGGCGAACGGCGATCGAGCACCTCCACGATCGCACCCTGGCGCCGGCCACGTCGATCGACGCCGACCACGCTCGCGAGCACGCGGTCGCCGTGCAGCACCTTGCGCATTTCGGAGGGCGACAGGTAGAGGTCGTCGCCGCCTTCATCCGGCCGCAGGAAGCCGTAGCCTTCCGCATTGGCGATCACGCCGCCCGGGATCAGGTCGAGCTTGCTCGCGACGCCATAGCCGCCACGCCGGTTCTGGATCAGCTGGCCGTCGCGCAGCATCGCCGCGAGGCGACGCGTCAGCGCGTCGAGGTCCTGCGGCGACGACAGTCCGAGCGCGCGCGCGACCGCCTCGATCTTCATGAGTTCGCCGTGTCCGGCGAGGAGTTCGAGGATCGCCTCGCGGCTCGGGATCGGTCGCTCGTATCGGCTCGCCTCGCGTTCGGCATACGGATCGCGCACGGGCGCAGCCTTCGCGCCTTTCGCGCCGGGCAAGGGCGGCCGCTTCTCGGGCATGAAACCTGGCACGCGAGCGCGCTGGCCGGGACCGCGCGGCTTGCGCGGCGCGGACGAATCGGGTCGGGTCGTTTTCTTTCGGGTCAAGAGGGTTCCTTCGCAGTCGCGCGGCAGCGTCGCCGAGCGCGGCAGTGATTGCAAGTCATCCGGCGTATCCCGCATGCGCACGTGCAGCCGCGATTCACGCGCTGCGCACGCCGTCGCGGTGGCCGGGACGCCGCATCGCGTTGACAGTTCGCGACGCGGCCAGTATCGTTCGCGCCCCCGGTCGGCCCTGCCTGCCGGCGGGCCCAGGTGGCGGAATTGGTAGACGCACTAGTTTCAGGTACTAGCGGGTAAAACCGTGGAGGTTCGAGTCCTCTCCTGGGCACCATCCAGTTTCATCGCGGCCGTATCCATCGACCGCCGATTCACGAGAACCCGCCGCCGCGCGGGTTTTTTGTTGCGCGCCTGGAGGCGTGCCCGGGCGGGCGACCCCGCTCGACGCCGCGAGCAACGCAGCGCCGACAGCGCGAGCGCGAGGTGGACGGCGATGGGACGCGCGGCGGACCCGCGACGCGCGTGACAGCCCATCGAACGCCGGCGTCCATCGACGGCATCCCGGCTTCGGCGACACCCCTCGTTCGAGCGCGACGCTGCTGCCGTGGCTCGT
>DAIOWG010000065.1:0-8194 GCA_036758645.1 Dokdonella sp.
CTCCGAGATCGAGGTCGATCGCCTGCGGGCGTCGCTCGAATCCTGCCTGCGCGAACAGCCGGCCCGTCAGCGCCAGCACCGGCGCCACCTTCTCGACCACGCGTTCCCAGCTGCGCTCGCCGATCGGCCCGCTCGCGAGCAGGCCCGAGTGCGCGAGTCGCGGCGGAATGTCCGCAGGCAGGGTGCCCGCGCGTGCGAGCGCATCGAACAGGACCTCGTGTTCGAGCCGCTCGCGGCGATCGGTCGCGGGCGTCAGGGGTTCGCGGTCGATGAAGCCTTCCGCGCCGACGATGTCGAGGTTGATCCCGATACCCTCGCGCAGCGCCGAGCGCGACGGATCGCGCCAGAAACGCAACAACCCTGCGAGCGTGAACTCGCCCTGCACGGGCTCGAGGTCGAGTGGGCGCGGCTCGAGGAAGCGCACCGGGTCCGCGGCTGGCAGCACGCGCGGCATCAGGCTCGCGTCGTAGCTGAACAAGCGCGCATCGTGCGCAGCCGTTCCCGCGGGTTCGAAGTAGCGCGGATCGAACGGCTGCAACGGGTGCACCACGCGCCAGGGGCGCTCGATCGCGGAATCGGGCTCGATTGCGTGCTGCTCGTCGAGCAGTTGCAGCAACTCGGCCAGCGGGGACGCGGGATTGCGCGACTTGCCGTCGGCGACGGCGACACCGATGTAGCTCGCATGCAGTCGCGCACGCGCCGACATCAGCGCTTCGAGGAACAGGTAGCGGTCTTCGCTGCGCGTGTCGCGGTCGCCGCGGCGCGGCGCGGCGAGCATGCGGTTGAGGCCCGCATCGCCGCCCGGCCGCGGGAACTCGCCCTCGTTCATGCCGAGCAGGCAGACCACGCGGAACGGGATCGAGCGTTGCGGCACGAGGCCGCAGAACGTGACCCCACCGAGCAGGAACGGTTGGCGCTCCGGCGCCTCGGCGAGCGCCGCGGCGAGCGCTTCGCGCACCACGCTCCATGGTTGCGCGAACTCCGGCAACGCCTGCGCACCTTCGATCGCAAGCTGGCCGAGCACGCCGCGCAGCGCGGCATGCGCAGCCGACTCCGCTTCGTCGCGCGGATCGATCTCGAACAATGCATCGAAGCGGTCGCCGAGCCAGCTGCTCCAGTCCGGCAACGTGCGCATCGCGGCCAGGCCTTCGCGGAACTGGCGCAGTTCGAGCAGCAACTGATCGAGCTGGCCGATCGCTTCGACCTCGCCGCCGCCGACGCCGGCGAGCGGCACGATGTCGCCGGGCATCAGCACATCCGGTTCATTGCCGGCAACCAGCCCGGCGTACAGGCGATCGAATCCGAAGCGCCACGAATTCGCGTCGATGCCCGCGGCGCCCGCCTGCGACTTCATCGCGGCATCGAGTCCCCACGCGACATGGGCGCTGCGCAGCCAGCGCTCGAGCGCCTCGCGCGCGTTCTCGTCGATCGCGTGGCGTCGCGCGACCGCCGGCACGTCGAGCAGGCCGAGCACTTCGCTCGCGGCGAAGCGGCTTTCGGCGAGGTCGAGCAACCGCGCCACCGCGCCGAGCAGGGGATGTGCGCGCGCGAGGTCGACGTCGGCCACGTGCCACGGGATCTGCAGCGGATCCACGCGATGCGTGGCCGGCTCGCCGAAGACCGCGGGAAGGTAGGGTGCATAGGCCGTGATGTCGGGCGCCATCACGACGATCTCGCGGTGGCGCAGGGTCGGATCGTCCGCAAGTGCGGCCAGCAAGGCGTCGCGCAGGACTTCGAGTTCGCGCAGGCGCGTGTGGCAGGCGTGCACGCGCAGGCTCGCGTCTTCGCGCAGGGCCCTCAGGCGTGCCTCGAGGCCCTCGTCCGCGGCAAGGTGCCCGCCGATCGCATCCGGGTCCATTGCGCGCACGCTCGCCTGCACGCGCTGCAGCAGCGGCGCGCCGGGGTCGACGTCGGCTTCGTCGAGCGCGTCGCGCTGTTCGCTCGCATCGGCCGCATCCAGCGCGAGGCAGAAATCCTGTGCGACGCGACCGAGCGCGACCAGCAGCGGGTGGCCGATTTCGAAGTAGAGCGCCTCGGCTTCGTCGCCCAGGCGCAGCAGGTCACGCCGGCTGCGCAGGTAGACCCAATGCTCGCGGCAGGGGTCGGGGAAATACAGGTGCACCTGCGCGTGCTGCGCGCGCGCGCGCAGCGCCGCCAGTTCGTCCGGTGCGAGGCGGCTGACGCCGAACACGTGCATCGGCTCGCGCGAGCTCGCATCGATCGCCAGCGCGCGCAGCAACGCGGGGCCGCGGTCCACTCGATGCGGCGCGGCGATGCGCGCACGCACGCGGCGCCAGAGGCGCGCCTGCCAGTCGCGACCTTCGCCCTGCTCCCATGCGCGAATCCAGTCCGGACGATAGATCAGGTATTGCGCGTAGACATCCGCCATCCGCTGCGCGAGCTGGAAGCGCCGACGCGCGGCGTGCGCGCTGCCGGCATCGATGCCGAGCTCGGGCGCGTCGAGACCTTCGAGCGCGCCGAGGACATGCCAGCGCAGCATCTCGCCGCGCCACGGACCGCCGGCCAGATGTTCGTCGCCGAGCAGCTCGCGCGCGGCGCGATCCAGCCACTGCCACGGCAGCGCGACATCGATGTTCGCGGCAATGCCGTGACCGCCAACCGCGGACCGGCGCCGCGCGAGCAGGCCGAGCAGCCAGCGCTTCATGCCCGCATGCGCGACCAGTACCGATTGCGCGAGCAGCGGATTCGCCGGGCGTTCGTCCTCGAGATGCAGCGCGAGCAGCTCGGCCAGCCGTTCGATGCGGCTTGCGCGATGGACGATGAGCTCACCGATGGCCAATCGCCGCCCTGCCCTTGGGTGGAGGCCACGACGATGCGGCCGGACCTGCGTTGTAGCCTCGGCAGGTCGCACGGCGCAAGACGGACGCCAATCGGCGCGGGAATCGAAATGGTGGGCGGTGCAGGGATCGAACCTGCGACCCTTGCCGTGTGAAGGCAATGCTCTACCGCTGAGCTAACCGCCCGTCTCTTGACGATGAACCATCGCGCAAGGCGCGATTATCACTCCCTCTCCCGCTTGCGGGTGAGGGCAAGGGGTGAGGGATGCTGCGACAAGGACGAACCAGGTGTCGCCCCCGACCAGCCAGGACAGGTCCACGGCGGCATCGATCACCGCAATGTTCCATCCCGCCGAATCTGGTGCCGGAGAAGGGAATCGAACCCCCGACCCACGCATTACGAATGCGTTGCTCTACCAGCTGAGCTACTCCGGCAAGGGGCGCGGAGTATAGACACTCGGCACGGCTGCGACAAGCCGTGCCGACCGCCTCACCAGCAGGCTCCGTTGGCTCCGGTGTCGTCAGGCGCTGCCTTGAAACCGGAATTGTTGAGCGTCAACCGGCCACAACTGTCGTGGGCCTGCACGCCTTGCGGAGCGGCCGAAGCCGTGAAGGTCTGCCCGCCGCCCAGGTCGTCGTCGACCGAGTAGTACGCATTCCCGGTCTCGTCGCCCATCTGGAGTTCGACGAGCGTCGCTGCGTACTCGTTCCGGTTCGTGTAGTACCTCTCCTGCGCGGCTGCGACGCGCATCAGCAGGTCGCGGGCATCGGCGCGCCTCGTGCGCTCGACATAGCGCGTGTAGCTCGGGAAAGCGATCGCCGCGATGATCGCGACGATCGCCACCACGATCATCATCTCGATCAAGGTGAATCCCCGCAGTTGCTTGCGCGTGTTCATGTGAAGAGCCCCTGTGTGAAAGTTCACCTGTCGCATCCGTTCAGTGGATATCGAGAAGTTCGCGCCAGGCGCCGCGATGCCAGACATCGTCCGCGCCGAGCAGCGCTTCCTCGATCGCATCGACGACTGTGGGCGGGATCAGGGCGCCGATCAGTCCGGGCAGCTTCACTTCGCCACCGCCCGGCGGTACCACCGGCGTGCCGATCGGACGGTTCGACGGGACCACCGCACCGACCGCACCGCTGGTCGCGTCCGGGTCGGAAGGCTTCGGCCGGAACGAACCACTCGCGGCGTCCACCACCATGAAACCGTAATCGCTTCCGGGGTCGCAGGGATCGTCGCTCTTCGGGACCAGGGTGTACAGCAACGCGAGGTTCGCGGAGTAGAACGGGAACGCGGGACGTTGCGCGCGCTCGCCCGGCGATCCGCTCATGCCCTGGTTCGGATTCGATGCCGAACCGAGGCGGATGCTCCAGCCCCTGTTCGCATCGGTCAACGGCTGCGGGTCGGTGATCGAACGCCGCCAATACGTCTTCCCGTCCGTTCCGGTGTCCGACTGCTGGACCAACGTCTGTTCCACAAGGTCCACGGCCGTGATCGGGTAGACGTCGCACGCGTCACCGGTGCCGCCGTCGCAGGTGCCGTAGTCGCGCACGCCATAGAACCACTGTTGCGGAATGTCGCTGGTACGATCCGGCTTGCCGAGGTACTTGCCGGTTCCGAACACGAAGATCGGCGCGCGCGTGACCGGATCGCGCAAGGCGGTCGGGTTGAAGCCGATCGGCTGGTCACCGACGGCGACGCTGCCCCCGTAGGTCGTGAACATCAGGTTCGCCTTGTCGACCCAGGAATCGGGGTCGCCCGTGAGGTCGAAGCGGTAGAGGTTGCCGGCCAGGTCACCCGCGACAGCGATGTCATCGATCTGGTCCGCACCGAAATCGTAGACCGTGGCGGTCGACAAGCCGTAGCTCACGCCCGCTGTCGGTGCCGGCGACGGGATTTCCTTGATGAGTTCACCGGTTTCGAGATCGATGACGAGCAACGAGGTGCGCCTGGCTGCGTCGGCATCGCCCGGGCCACCGATATCGGTCGTGGATTCGGGGAAATATCCGCTCGACACGAGCACGACCCATTTGTCCTCGTATGCGATGCGCGCGACGCTGATCGAATCGTAGGTATAGCCCAGCGACGAGCAGTAACGCGATCCCGCGACGCAATCACTGCCGGGATTGGCGGGATCGGGCGGCAGGTTGCTGAATTCCCATTTCGGCACGCCCGCTGCAGCCGCGGCTTCGTTCGCGAAACCCGTCTGGGTCACGTCCAGCGCATACACGCCGCGCCCGCCGAGGCGCAGCGAACCGATCAGGTACGTCCTCCACTGGCCATCGATGAACGCATCGATCTGCTGGGGCGCGTCGTCGACGGTCGGAGAGAACGCGCCTTCGGAATGGGTCATCCGCGTCAGGTGGAGATTGCGGATCACGGTATCGGGTACGTAAGCCCAGCGTTCATGTCCGCTGGCGCCATCGAACGCATGCAGCATGCCGTCATTGGACCCGACGTACACCGTCGGCGGTCGCGAACGGTTGTCGAACTGGTACTTGGCATAGGTATCACCTTCGGCCGCCGCGATGCCTTCCGGCGACTCGCCGGGGAAGATGTCCCGAAAACCACTGGTCGGCGACGAAACGTAGACCGGCTCTCCCTTGATCACCGCTCCCATCAGGGAGCTGCGCGAGCGAAAGCGCGGGGAGACTGCCGATTCGTAGGTGCGCTCGCCGCGCACGTGCGCGACGCGCTGCTGGCCGAACCCGTCGAGCGTGAACTGCGGGGTCGCCGACGGATTGATCGATGCGGGGCTCACGTTCAGAGCCGCTTGCTGCTCCGCGCTGAGATTGTCCCAGCGGAATGGACGACCGACATCCGCCTTGCTGTCATACGTGATGATCTTGCGCTGGTCCGGCGTCAGCACCTGCGCGACGGTCGCACCGGTGCTGGGACAGGTACCGCCCGTGAGCATGCACGACGCATCCCATACGGGTGGCGACAGGGGCTCGGCGGTTTCCAGATCGAGGTTGTTTCGGGTCAGCGAACCCGACCAGTCGGTGCTGTTGTATCCGGCTGCGTATCCGGTGGTGCCGGCGGTGATCAGCGGCAACGACACACTGATCGGCGTCGAAGCCGCACTCTGGCTCAGGATGCTGGCAAGCACGTCCGACAGGTGCTTGACGAGATCACCCGGATTGCTCGCGCTGAAGTACGCGCCGCGGGAGTTCACCGCCGCATGCCAGGTGTCGTCCACGCCTGGAGGACTGTTGTTGGTCGGCTGCGGCCAGCCCACCGATCCGGCACTGGTGTTCTGGCCGGTGCGCAACGGCAACAAGTCGTTCGGATACGTCAGGTTGCCGGCCACGCCGAGCGTGATCATGAACTGCGTGAGATGCTGCCACGACGCGGGATTGTTCGCGGGATTCCAGTAGATTTCCAGGTTGTCGAGCGGATTGTCGCCCGATCCCAGGCCTGCTGCAGCGGTCACACCGGTGGACTTGTCCGGGACATACGGATTCACGTTGTTCGTCAGGGAAGGCTGCAGGTCCTTCGCCCAGTAGTGGAACGCGATGTTGGCCATCGACAGGTCGACTTTCGTTCCCCTCACGTTCCAGATGACCCGGCTCTGCGGATCGGCGGTCGTGAACCCGCGACCGTCAGGCAACGTGCGATTGGTCTGGCCATCGAAGTAGCCGTCCGGCGCGACCGGCGACAGCGCCGTGGTGTTGTCGTTCCAGTATCCATCCGTGACCATCATGTGGAAATTCTTGCGACAGGACAGATTCCTGCCTGTCGAAGGGTCATCCGCGTCCGGCTCCCAGAACGGGTTCATCGAATTGGTGGTCAACGCGCGCTCGAAGAACTTGCCGGCCTGGATCATCGCGCGACGGTTCGGCGTGCTGCCGGTGGTCTTCACGTTGTATATCCAGTCGAAGAAGTTCCCGCGCCAGGTTCCTACGAGCTTGTTGATCGCGCGTCCGCTCAGCGCCGGCGCAGCGAGGCTGAAGGGGCTCTCGTAATCGGAATTGATCGTCTGCCAGGCGACGCGCACGTCGCCGCTGATGCTGCCGAATGCGCGCGTCAGTGCCGTGCGCGACAGCAGGTTGCGGGTGCGGTAATAGGAATACCAGTTCGCGAACTGCTGTTTCACCGCCGCCGACGCGGTGTTGACCTGCACGCGCACGCAGCCGGTGTTGCTGTTCGGCGTGGGGCAGTTGTAGTAGAAGCCGCCATTGAAATTCCCGGTGCTACCCCCTCGCACCGTCGTCGAGATGTCGGTACCCGCATTCGCATTCGGCGAATCGCCCGAGCTGGTCGTCTTGTAGAACCAACGGTAGAACCCGGTACTCAGGTCCCTCGTGTTCGGCGACGCGTAGCAGTAGGAGCCGGGCGCGTTCGCGCACAGGCCGTCACGCCAGGCGTTGGTGTAGCTGGCGTTCGGAAACGACGTGCCGTCGGGGCGCAGCGGCGGAGGATAGGTCTTCGTCGGGTCGAAATAGATCAGGTTCGTCCGCGCCGAATAGTAGTAATTCTGGCCGTTGGATCCGTTGATCGCATCGGGCATCGATGTCGCCATCATCGATCCCGAGTCGTCGAACGTCATGACGATGTTCGGATCGACTGTGGTGGTCAATTCGGGCGGCGTCGCGAGCAGGTCGACGGTCCCGTCCGCAGGCGCGGCCATCGCGGGCACGGGAGCCGTCACGCCGGCGAGCACGCACACGACCGCCGTCAGGAGCGACAGGCGCATGGAGGAGTGCAGGGATTGGCTGTTCATCGTCATCTTCCTCGAAGACCACCTACGGCGCGGGCGCCTCGGCGGTGAAACCGGTGTTGGTCAGATCCATCGCGGAATACACGCTTTCGACCACGCGCACGACCGAATCGCTGCCGCCGGTGCTTCGCGACGTGATCCGATACCATTCATGCCTTCCCGCCAGCGATGTCAGTTCGCGATCGCGCGTGCCGAGCTGCTGACCTGGAGCTGGCCCCACATTGGGCCCGAGGTCCTCGATGAGGATGCGCGGCTGTTCGCCGAGCTTCGCCGTCACGACATCCCCCGCCAAGGCGTCCAGCGGTCGCTCGTAATTCATGCCGCCATCAGCGGGACCGATCCACGACTTCTCCGTGCGGAAGGCCTGCACGATCGGGCGCAGCCTTCCGTCGATGTTCGGGCGATAGGCGCATGCGACGGCGCCACTGTCGTCGATGCACGGCGGCAGTGGCTGGCTGCCCACGTAGCTGAGCTGCCACAGGAACTCTTCGCCGCCGCGCAATCCGGACTCTGCGCCCATCATGCTCAACTGTTGATTGCGCATGCCGCCCGTCATCCGCTCCTGCAGGATCGACGTGCTCATGCCCGTCAACGCGAGCAAGGTGAGCAGCACGAGGAACACCAGCGCAACGAAGAGCACCGCTCCTCGCTGGGTGGCCGGCGTGGTTGGACACG
>DAIOWG010000065.1:8204-11658 GCA_036758645.1 Dokdonella sp.
TGCGCTATGAATTCACGGCGCAGCATGCTGCCGGCCATCAACCCGGAGGGCAGCAACGAGTCGGAGGTCGTGTCGATCCACGCCGGATCCACGAAACGGTAGGAGCGACTGACCGTGTCCAGGCCATGGACTTCGTTCACGGTGTTCACGAGCAGGTGCGCCTCGACGCTTCGAACCGAGCGCCACAGACAGCCGGGCTCGGGAACATTGGGCGCTGCGGGGCTGGGGGCCACCCCGTCCGGCTTGGTGGTGCAGGCGATGGTCCCGCCGTCACGGGTATCGACCAGGTCGGCCGTCAGGTAGCGCGTCGCACCCGTGGCATCCTGCACCCCGTAGCGGAACACCATGAGATCGACGCCTTGCACCAGTTCCTGCGCGACGCCGTTCTCCTGCCGGACAAGCGCCGGGATCAGCCTGATGCCGGCGCCGGTATTGGGGTTCACATCCGGATTCGGGTCTTCGGCGAAGCGCAGGTAATAGGTCACCGTCACGAAATCCCGGGAGAAATTGAACAAACGCATGTCGCGCAGCGCGGTCGGCGTGCACGTCGGCGCCGCCCCGGCGGCGAAGTCAGCCTGCTTCAGCTTGACCACACTGCCCGCGAACGATTCCACCGGCACGATGCCGGGATTCTGGCAGTCGCTGATCAGGGCGAGCTGATCGGGTTCGAGCGAATATTCGTCATCGCCGTCCTGGCGCGCGAGCGTGACGTCGCCGCCGGCACCACTGCATGTTCCGCCGGTGATCGGCCACCCGCTGCCGCGCTGGTACCTGATCGTGAGGACATCGGTCTCGGGAACCCGGTCTCCCACATCGAGCCCTTCCGCGGGGATATCCGCGGGCACGACGCACGCGGCTCCGTCGGAGCACGCGTAGCCCTGCATGAAGAAACGCGGGCTCAACGCATACGGCGCGGACGCTTCGGCCGCACTCGGCTCGCCATTGGCGTCGACGCTGTTCATGCCTCCGCTGTCGGGCAGGGCGAGGTTCTTTGCGAACACCATCGGCGCCCGACCCGCACGGGTCGCGGTAACGGTTCCTGCCACCGCATTCCCCGACCGATTGCTGCAGTACTGGCCACCGAGCATGCGCAGGTCGGCCTGCATCCGCGTCACCGCGAAACGACCGCTCTCCTGCAGGCGCGCCAGCCCATCCTGCAGGCGATTGGTGCGCCCGGTGGTATCGACGACGGTGAGGATTCCTGCAGTAAGGAGCAAGCCCAGGGCCAACGCGATCATGATCTCGAGCAGCGAAAAGCCGGAGATCGCGCGTCGGGTCGATGTCGATGTGCAATTGGAGATCATCATGGATTCCGATCAGGGCTGGAAAACCCAGGCGAACGTCTGCTCGGCAGGGTCCGCGGCCGCGTCGCTTTCAAGTTCCGCTTCGTCCCACCGGATCGTGAAGGTACACAAGCCGTCGTACGGCGCGGATCCGACTTGCGCACCCACGCCCAGGGATGCGCCGTCGCACTCGATTTCGGCTTCGGCGTTGGGCAGCGAATCCGCGAGCTGGCGGCTCCACAACCGGGTGTCCCGATCGACGATCGCCGCAGGCGTGCAGGCGGCCCCGTCGGCGCAGGGGTCGGCGCCTGCGGTCGCATCCGAGTACGTGCCGTTGTAGTCGTTCACGTGCGCGAGGTTGCCGCGCATCCGGTCCGCCATCGATTGCGCCAGGAAGGACGCCTGCGTGCGCAAGTACGCGCTCTGGTTGGTCTTGACCGAAACCACCATCAAGCCGGCCATCCCGAGCAAGCCGAGGCTGAAGATCAACAACGCGATCAGGACCTCGAGCAAGCTGAAGCCACGCCTCGGCATGCGATGCTGTCTCATCGATGTCTCCTTCACTCACATTCCCCTGCTGGAGACGCCGAGGTGTCCTTGCGACTCGTGATGACGCCGCTGCCTTCGACGTGGATCCAGCGGGAACCCCTGGCACCGGGATGGGTGGTGGGCCTGCACACGCTGAAATCGTAGGCAATCGACTCGCGAAGGTTTCCCGCTGATCCGAACACGATGCTGGCGTCATCGCCGCCGCCGCTGCTGATCGCGAGCAGCGGGTAGTCGCCATACCCCGGGCGTTCCTGCAGTTTCTCGGGATCTCCGACGACGTTGACTTCCCAGCCATTCGCCCAGTTCGCTCCGTCCGACGCCACGACGGCCACGTCCCTGCCGCGCTTCACCGCCTCGGAGCGCGCCAGGTTGAGCGCACCGATCAGCTCGTTGGTGTTGCTCGACACGTTCATTCCGATGTTGATCTCGCGGAAACTCGGGAGCGCCACGGCCAAGAGGATCGCCACCAGCGCAACGGTGATGATCAGCTCGATCAGCGTGAATCCGCTGTTCCCCGAACCCCTGGGCAAGTGACGTGTCGACGTGACGGACATCCTGCATCCCCGGAAAAGGCGGCAACTCCACATCGGACGACGACATCACCAATGCGTGGAGGACGGCCGCTTGCAACGTAAGGTTGAATTCGAACCCCGCAGCCCCTTGGGCAGCGCTAGCACGGTACGGGGGCGTCCCCACGGCGACAACCACCGAGCGCCGCGAGGTAGGAATTGCCGGACGAGCGGCTCGGCCTGCACGGCCCGGGCGGCGCTTGGCCGCGCTCAGGCCACCACGCGCAGGCGCAGCTCCTTCGGCAGCGCGAAGGTCACGTTCTCGGGCTCGCCATCGAGCTCGCGCACGCTGCCCGATCCCGTTTCGCTGAGCGACGCGACCACGTCGCGCACGAGGCTCTCCGGGGCCGATGCGCCTGCAGTCACGCCGACGCGCGTGCGGCCTTGGAGCCATTCCGGCCGGATGTCGTCGGGTCCGTCGATCAGGTAGGCGGGCACGCCCTGCTTCTCCGCGAGCTCACGCAGCCGATTGGAGTTGGAACTGTTCGGCGAGCCGACCACGAGCACGAGGTCGCACTGCTGGCCCAGCTTGCGCACCGCATCCTGGCGGTTCTGCGTCGCGTAGCAGATGTCGTCGTGGCGCGGCCCCTGTATCTGCGGGAAGCGGCGCTGCAGGGCTTCGATCACCGCGCGCGTGTCGTCGATCGAGAGCGTGGTCTGGGTCGCGAAGGCGACGTGCGACGGATCGCGCGGGGTGATGCGCTCCACGCAGGCGGGTGTCTCGACGAGGTGGATCGCGCCCGCGTTGGTGCTGCCCCATTGCCCCATCGTGCCTTCGACTTCCGGGTGCCCGGCGTGCCCGATCAGCACCACGTCGCGCCCGGCCTTGCCGTGCCGCGCGACCTCCATGTGCACCTTCGTCACCAGCGGACAGGTCGCATCGAACACGCGCAGCCCGCGCTCGGCAGCCTCCGCGCGCACCGCCTGCGATACGCCGTGCGCACTGAAGATCACGGTGGCGCCATCGGGCACCTCGTGCAACTCGTCGACGAACACCGCGCCCTGCGCGCGCAGCTTGTCGACCACGAAACGGTTGTGCACGACCTCGTGGCG
>DAIOWG010000066.1:0-11653 GCA_036758645.1 Dokdonella sp.
GCGAGATCGGCATCGCTCGCGGTGCCTGCGTGGTCCTTGAGCCAGAGCCGGTGCGCGAGCAGGTCGCGCAGCGCTTCCTGCACCTGCGGCTCGGCGGCCAGCGTCGCCCGCGCCGACAGGCGCAGGCTGGCGGCCAGCGCGGGCACTTCGCGCAGCCGCGCCCGGCATTCGAGCAATTCGCGCTCGAGCGCGTCGGCGAGGTCGAAGATCTCGCCGAGCAGGTCGCGCCGGCGCCGCAGGCGGCGCTCGCGCCACAGGAATGCGCACAGCAGCAGCGTCGCGATGACGGCGCATGCAAGCAGGATCGCCACGTCTCGCCCTGTCCAGCCAGCCAGTCCCGAGTGTATCCGCCGGGGCAGCCAGCATGCGCGCGAGGGCTTCGCGGTTGACAGCGCGAGGTGCGCCACCTACCATCGCGCGCCCATGTCCGCAGCCCTGCCAGATCGCGTGGATGTCTCGCGCCAGGTGCAGGCGCGCCGTACGTACGAAGGCAATTTGCCTCTGGCCGGCCTGCATCGCCTGCGCGGAAGCCTCGCTTCCGTCGAGGGTGAATTGCATTACGTGGCGGAATTCGGCCGGGACGAGCTCGGCGTCGCGTTCCTCGCGCTGAAGGTGGACGCGGGCCTGTCGATGGTATGCCAGCGCACGCTGGAGACGTTCGTGTTCCCGGTCTCGATCGACCAGCGCCTCGGCCTGATCGACGACGAGAACGGGGAGGCCGCGCTGCCGCCGGGCTACGAGCCGCTGCTCGTCGCCGACGGCGCGCTTTCGATTGCCGACGTGGTCGAGGACGAATTGATCCTCGCGTTGCCGGTGGTGCCGCTCAAGCCCGGCGCGCCACTGGAGTGGAAGGACCAGGCGGACGAGGTCGAGTCCGAATCGCGGCGACCCAACCCGTTCGCGGTGCTGGGATCGCTGAAGAAGAATTGAACCGGAGAGTGTCATGGCTGTTGCCAAGAGTCGCAAAACCCCGTCCACCCGCGGCATGCGTCGTTCGCACGACGCGCTGACGTCCAAGCAGCTGTCGACCGACCCGACCTCGGGCGAGGTGCACGTTCGTCATCACGTCACCAAGGACGGCTACTACCGCGGCAAGAAGGTCATCGACGCCAAGACGCGCGTCCGCGACGAAGACTGATCTCCCCGGCACGCCGCGTCGCGGCGCGCCCGGCCTTGATCCGCGGGCAGGATGCGCGCGGCGCCGACGTCGGGCGATCCCAGGATGCTGAGCCCGGCGACATCGATCGCCGCATCGCGGGGCCCGTCGCGCGGCGCGAAGTCGCCGCGGCAGGCCGTCGCAGCGCCCACCGGGGAACGGCCCTGATCTACTCACGCATCGCTGGAACCGGCAGCTACCTGCCGGAAAAGGTCGTCACCAACGCCGATCTCGAGAAACTCGTCGACACCACCGACGAGTGGATCGCGTCGCGCACGGGCATCCGCGAACGCCGCTTCGCGGCCGACGGCGAGACCACCGGCGACCTCGCGTTCTACGCCGCCACGCATGCGCTCGACGCCGCCGGCATCAAGGGCGCCGACCTCGACCTGATCGTGCTCGGCACCACCACGCCGGACATCATCTTCCCGTCGACCGCCTGCCTGCTGCAGCATCGCCTCGGCGCGAACGGCTGCGCCGCGTTCGACGTGAACGCGGCGTGCTCCGGTTTCATGTACGCGCTCGGCATCGCCGACAAGTTCATCCGCGGCGGGCAGGCGAAGCGCGCGCTCGTGGTCGGTGCCGAAACGCTGACGCGCATGCTCGATTTCGGCGACCGCGCGACCTGCGTGCTGTTCGGCGACGGCGCCGGCGCGGTCGTGCTCGAAGCGTCGTCCGAGCCCGGCATCTACACCACGCGCCTGCATGCCGACGGCGGCTACAAGCACCTGCTGTACAACCCGGTCGGGGTGTCCTCGGGGTTCCGAGACGAGCCGAACCACGGCGTGCGCGTGATGATGACCGGCAACGAGGTGTTCAAGGTCGCGGTCAAGACGCTCGATCGCATCGTCACCGAGACGCTCGAAGACGCCGGCATGCGCGAATCGGACGTCGACTGGCTGATCCCGCACCAGGCGAACCTTCGCATCATCGAGGCGACGGCGAAGCGTCTCAAGCTTTCGATGGACCGCGTGATCGTCACGGTCGACCGGCACGGCAATACCTCCTCGGGTTCGGTGCCGCTCGCGCTCGACGAGGCGGTGCGTTCGGGCAAGGTGCAGCGCGGCCAGACCCTGCTGCTGGAGGCGTTCGGCGGCGGGTTCACCTGGGCCTCGGCACTCCTCAAGTATTGATGGTGGAGCAGGGCTGAGGGCCAAGGGCTGAGGGCTGAACAGCCGGTTTGCTGCGGGTCGCTGCTCGTTTGACTGTGCGGCTTGCGCCATCGCCAGGGATCGAGGTCGCGAAGTCTTCGGCCCTCAGCCCTCAGCCCTTTCACCGAACATTCGAGGTCACGATGTCTCCAGCCCTCAGCCCTCAGCCCTCAGCCCTCGGCTTCGTCTTCCCCGGCCAGGGTTCACAGTCGATCGGCATGCTGGCCGAGCTGTCCGAATTCCACGCGGGCGTGCGCACGACGTTCGAGGAAGCCTCGGACGGCGCCGGCGTCGACCTCTGGGCGCTGTCGCAGGGCGGTCCCGAGCCGATGCTCAACCGCACCGAGTACACGCAGCCTGCATTGCTCGCGGCCGGCGTCGCCGCGTGGCGTCTCTGGCTCGGACAGGGCGGCGCGCAGCCCGCGCTGCTCGCGGGCCACAGCCTCGGCGAGTACACCGCGCTGGTCGCTGCAGGTGCGATCTCGCTGCACGACGCCGCGCATCTGGTGCGCATCCGCGGCCAGGCGATGCAGGATGCCGCGCCGGAAGGCGCGGGTGCGATGGCGGCCGTGATCGGCGCCGACGACGCACTGGTCGAGGACGCCTGCCGCGAAGTGTCGGGCGAGCAGGTGGTGGTGCCGGCCAACTACAACTCGCCGGGGCAGATCGTGATCGGCGGGCACGCGCGCGCGGTCGACGAGGTGCTCGCGCTGCTGGCCGAACGCGGCGTGCGCAAGGCGGTCAGGCTCAGCGTCAGCGTCCCCTCGCATACCCCGCTCATGCGTGAAGCGGCCAATCGCCTCGCCGAGGCGATCAAGGCCTATGCGTGGAGCATGCCGCGCATTCCGGTGGTGCAGAACGTCGATGCGCAAGTGCACGATGACCTCGCCGCGATCCGCGACGCACTCGTGCGCCAGCTGTACCTGCCGGTGCGCTGGACGGCGTGCATGCAGGCGTTCGCGAAGGCAGGCATCTCGCGCATCGCCGAGTGCGGTCCGGGCAAGGTGCTCACGGGACTGGTCAGGCGCATCGACAAGTCGATCGACGGCCGCGCGCTCGGCACGCCGGGCGAGTTCGAATCCGCGCTCGCCGAGTGGCGTGCGTGATCGCGGGGCGCGCGCTACGCGGCGCCCTGCGTTTCTTGTAAGGTTCGCCGTTTCGCAGCGCAGGACGAACACCATGGGCAAGTTGCTGGAAGGCGAGGTCGTGCTGGTCACCGGCGCGAGCCGCGGCATCGGCGCCGCGATCGCGGACGAACTCGCCGCGCTCGGTGCCACCGTCGTCGGCACCGCGACCACCGACGCGGGCGCACAGGCGATCGGCGAACGGCTCGCACCGCACGCGGGCGCCGGTCGGCGGCTCGACGTCACCGATGGCGCCGCGGTCGAGGCCCTCGTCGATGCGATCGCGAAGGACCAGGGGCCGGTCTCGATCCTGGTCAACAACGCGGGCATCACGCGCGACCAGCTGCTGATGCGCATGAAGGAAGAGGACTGGCAGGCGATCCTCGACACCAACCTGAGCTCGGTCTACCGATGCTCGAAGGCCGTGATGCGCGGCATGATGAAGGCGCGCAAGGGCCGCATCATTTCGATTGCATCGGTGATCGGCCTGACCGGCAACCCGGGCCAGGCGAACTACGCCGCGGCCAAGGCCGGCATCATCGCGTTCTCCAAGTCGCTCGCGCGCGAGGTCGGTTCGCGCGGCATCACCGTCAACGTCGTCGCGCCCGGCTTCATCGACACCGACATGACACGCGCGTTGCCTGAACAACAACGCGAAGCACTGCTCGGGCAGATCGCGCTCGGCCGGCTCGGTGCCGCCAGCGACATCGCGCACGCGGTGGCGTTCCTCGCATCGCCCGCGGCGGGCTACATCAGTGGCGAAACGCTGCACGTGAACGGCGGCATGTACATGCCGTAGCCTTGCGATTCAGCGTCTTGCATCACGTCGGTGGCGCCAGGGGGCGCCCGACGATCGAGCGGCCGCGCTGCTGGCGAGGGGGCGGGCCTTCCACTACAATGCCGCGGTTTGCAGGGGCGCGGTGCCGTGCGGCACCCCCGTCGCGACCGCACCGCACGAATTCCGATCGGAGGTTTACCAGCAATGAGCACTATCGAAGAGCGCGTCAAGAAGATCGTCGTCGAACAGCTTGGCGTGAAGGACGATGAAGTCACCCCGAACGCTTCGTTCGTGGACGACCTCGGCGCGGACTCGCTCGACACCGTCGAGCTGGTGATGGCGCTGGAAGAAGAATTCGAGTGCGAGATCCCGGACGAGGAAGCCGAGAAGATCACGACCGTCCAGCAGGCGATCGACTACGTCAAGGCGCACGTCAAGGCCTGATCTTCCGCTCCAGGTTTTGCCGCGATACTGCGCCGCGAGGCGCAGTTTTGCTTTTCAACGCACAGTACGGCCACGGATGGCCGCCATCTGCATCGCCGGGCCAGGGACGCCCGCACAGGTGATCTGCCCATGAGCAAGCGTCGCGTCGTCGTCACCGGTCTCGGCATCGTCAGTCCCGTCGGCAACGACGTCGCGACCGCATGGGCGAACATCACGGCCGGCCGCAGCGGGATCGGCCCGATCACGCACTTCGACGCATCCACCTTCCCGACCCGCATCGCCGGCGAGATCCGCGACTTCGATCCCGCGCAGTACGTGGCGGCGAAGGACGTGAAGAAGATGGACCCGTTCATCCACTACGGCATCGCGGCCTCGGTGCAGGCACTCGCCGACGCGGGCCTGCAGCCGCACGAGCACGACGAGGAACGCATCGGCGTGGCGGTCGGCGCGGGCATCGGTGGCATCGCCACGATCGAACGCACCTCGATCACCTACCACGAGCACGGCCAGCGCAAGATCTCGCCGTTCTTCGTGCCGAGCTCGATCATCAACATGGCGGCCGGCAACCTCTCGATCATGCTCGGCCTCAAGGGGCCGAACATCGCGTGCGTCACCGCGTGCACGACCGGCACGCACAACATCGGCCTCGCGATGCGCATGATCCAGTACGGCGACGCCGACGTGATGGTCGCCGGCGGCGCAGAGTTCTCGACCGTCGGGACCGCCGTCGGCGGCTTCTGTTCGGCGCGCGCATTGTCGACCCGCAACGAGGAGCCCGAGAAGGCGAGCCGCCCGTGGGACCGCGACCGCGACGGCTTCGTGCTCTCCGACGGCGCCGGCGTGCTGGTGGTCGAGGAATACGAACACGCGAAGAAGCGCGGCGCGCGCATCTACTGCGAGTTGATCGGCTTCGGCATGAGCGGCGACGCCTACCACATGACCGCGCCGAGCGAGAACGGCGAGGGCGGCGGCCGCTGCATGGTCGCTGCGGTCAGGGACGCGGGAATCGACCTCGAGCAGGTGCAGTACATCAACGCGCACGGTACGTCGACGCCCGCGGGCGACGTGGCCGAGGTGCACGGCATCCGCGGCGTGTTCGGCGCGCATGCGGACAAGCTCATGGTCAGCTCGACCAAGTCGATGACCGGCCACCTGCTCGGCGCTGCCGGTGGCGTCGAGGCCATCTTCACGATCCTCGCGCTGCGCGATGGCGTGGTGCCACCGACGATCAACCTCGACAACCCGGGTGACGGCTGCGACCTCGACTTCGTGCCGCACGTCGCGCGCGACGTGCAGCTCGACATCGCGCTGTCGAATTCGTTCGGCTTCGGCGGCACCAACGGCACGCTCGTGTTCCGCAGGATTTGACGGGGCGGCGCGCGCTCGCCTTGCTCGAGCCCATGCCCCGATCACGCGGCACACGGAGGCAGACCATGTCGCCTTGCGTTCTCGGGCGTGCTGTTGCGATTGCGGCTCGCACACGCCGCCGATGACCCGATGAACGGCGTCGTTCGAGTTCTGCCGGGCAGCCGCGACCTGCTGGCGCTGGCGGCGGCCCGACCGCTGCGGTATCCGGGACTGCTCGAGAGCGCCGCGCGCGGCAATGCGCGTGCGCGCCACGACATCCTGTTCGCGTTCCCGGAATCCGCGCTGCGGCTCGATGCGGGTGCGGCCGTGGACCCACGCGCCGGTGCGCGCTTCCTCGATGCGCTCGATCGCGACTGGCGCGCTGTGAAGCTCCCGCGCGTCGATGACGGCCTGCCGTTCCATGGCGGCTGGCTGCTCTACCTCGGCTACGAGCTCGCCGGTTCGATCGAGCCCTCGCTTCGACTGCCGGCTGCGCGCGGTCCGCTGCCGACAGCGCTCGCGTTGCGCTGTCCCGCGGCGATCATCGTCGACCATCCCGCCGACCGCACCGTACTGGTGGCGGAAGCCGGGCGCGAGGAACTGGTGCGGGCGATGCTCGCGGATCTGGAGGTGGCGCACGCCGACCCGCCTGCGCTGCCCGCGGTGCTCGAAGTGTCGGAGGAGTCGCCGGCGCGTTTTCTCGCGGGCGTCGCGCGCGTGCACGCGCATCTCGGCGCGGGCGACGTGTTCCAGGTGAACCTCTCGCGTGGCTGGCAGGCGCGGTTCGCGGCGGCGCCCGCGCCGGCTTCGCTGCATGGTGCCTTGCGCCGTGCCAACCCGGCGCCGTTCGCGGGCCTGTTGCAGGTCGAGGACTGGGCGATCGCGAGTTCCTCGCCCGAGCGCCTGGTCGAGGTGCGCGGCGGCGTCGTGCAGGCGCGGCCGATCGCGGGGACGCGCCCGCGCAGCGCCGGCGACGACGATGTCGCGCGCGTGCGCGAGCTGGCCGCGCACCCGAAGGAGCGTGCCGAGCACGTGATGCTGATCGACCTCGAGCGCAACGACCTCGGGCGCGTCTGCGTGGCGGGCAGCGTGCGCGTCGACGAGCTGATGGTGGTCGAAAGCTACACGCACGTGCACCATCTCGTCTCGAACGTGCGCGGACGGCTGCGCGAGGACATCTCGCCGGTCGACGTCGTGCGCGCGGTGTTCCCGGGCGGCACCATCACGGGCTGTCCGAAGGTGCGCTGCATGCAGATCATCGCGGATCTCGAACAGGACGGACGCGGCGCGTACACCGGCTCGCTCGGCTACCTCGACCGCAACGGCGACCTCGATCTCAACATCCTGATCCGCAGCCTCGTGCAACACGGCGCCTCGGTCGCTTTTCGCGCCGGCGCCGGGATCGTCGCCGACTCGGTCGCCGAGCGCGAACTCGACGAGACGCGCGCCAAGGCGCGCGGCCTGCTGCGCGCACTCGGATGCCCGGGTTGACGGACTGAACGCGCGGGCCCACGCGGCATGTGCTTCGCCCGCGTGCGGGGAAGATGCCCCGCAGGGCAGGAGCGGGCCGCTCTTGATCTTCCGTTGCCAGCCACGCTGCGCGCATCGAGCCCGCCCACCCGCAGGCTCGCCCTTGCAGCCCGATTCCGGGTACCCTCGCCGCCGATGAGCATTCCCGATCGACTCCTGCCGGCACCGCCGGCGCGCGGATTCTCCGCGCTGCGCGCGCTCGTGCTGCTGGTGTTCCTCGGCATGCTCGCCGCGGGCGCGTACGCGTGGCACGACTATCGCGGCTTCGCCGACGCGCCGCTGCCGGTGCAACGCGACGACCAGACGCTCGTGGTCGAGCGCGGCGCGGGCTTCCGCGCGATCGTCGCGCAGATGCGCCGCGACGAGCTGGTGCCGAACAACCGGCTGTCGGATCTTCGCTGGCGGCTGCTCGCGCGCGAACTCGGGGTCGACGGTCGCCTGCACGCGGGCGAATACGCGCTGCCGCGCGGAATCACGCCGCGCGAGTTGCTGCGCCGGATGGCGGCCGGCGAAGTCGTGCAGCACCCCTTCACGATCGTCGACGGCTGGACCTTCCGACAGCTGCGCACGGCGCTGGCGGCCGAATCGGGACTGCAGCAGACGCTCACCACCGCGACCGACGAGGACATCGCGCGTCGCGTCGGCATCGACGGTGGCCATCCGGAAGGCTGGTTCCTGCCCGAGACCTACGCCTGGGTGCGCGGCGAGTCCGACCTCGACGTGCTCGTGCGCGCGCACGCGGCGATGAACAAGGCGCTCGGGCGCCTGTGGGCCTCGCGTGCGCCCGACGTGCTGCTGAAGACCCCGTACGAGGCCTTGATCCTGGCCTCGATCGTCGAGAAGGAAACCGGCCGCGCGGGCGAGCGCGCAGAGATCGCCGGCGTGTTCATGCGCCGCATCAAGTACGGCATGCGCCTGCAGACCGATCCCACCGTGATCTACGGGATAGGCCGCGACTGGGACGGCAACATCCGCCGCCGCGACCTCGAGACCGACACGCCGTACAACACCTACACGCGGGACGGCCTGCCACCGACGCCGATCGCGCTGCCCGGCGTGCCCGCGATCGAAGCCGCGCTGCATCCCGCACCCGGCGATGCGCTGTACTTCGTTGCGCGCGGCGATGGCAGCCACGAATTCTCGCCGACGCTGGATGCGCACAACCGCGCGGTCCGCAAGTACCAGTTGCGTCGCGAATGAGCCGCGGCCGGCTGGTCACGCTCGAAGGCGGGGAAGGGGCCGGCAAGAGCACGGTGCTCGCAGTCGTGCGCGAGCGCCTCGCCGCGCACGACCACGACGTGGTCGCGACGCGCGGACCGGGTGGCACCGCGCTCGGCGAAGCGGTGCGCAGGCTCGTGCTCGATCCGGCCCACGCAGGCATCAGCGCCGAAGCCGAGTTGCTGTTGATGTTCGCGGCGCGCGCGCAACTCGTGCGCGAGATCATCACGCCCGCACTCGCGGCGGGGCAGTGGGTGTTGTCCGACCGCTACGTCGATGCGAGCCATGCCTACCAGGGCGGCGGGCGCGGCCTGCCCTCCGATTGCATCGGCGCACTTGCAGCCTGGGCCGCGCCGGTGCTGCCCGACCTGACCCTGCTGCTCGACGTGCCGGTGGCGACCGGGCTTGCGCGCGCGGGACGGCGCGGTGACGCGGATCGCATCGAACGCGAGGGTGCGCCGTTCTTCGAGCGCGTGCGCGAGGCCTATCGCGCGCGCGCAGCGGCCGAGCCCGCGCGATTCCGCGTGATCGATGCTTCGCAACCCCTGGACCGGGTGCGCGCCGACGCCGCCGCCGTGATCGATGCGTTCCTCGCGGGCCTCGGGGAGCACGCCTGATGCTCGCGCCCTGGCTCTCGGAGAGCTGGCGGACGCTCGCGACGGCGCTCGCGACGCAACGCCTGCACCATGGCCTGCTGTTCGCCGCGCCGGCCGGCCTCGGCAAGCGCGCACTCGCCGAGGCCTTCGTGCGCGCGGCACTGTGCGAGCGGCGCGACCACGACGGCTACGCCTGCGGCAGCTGCCGCGCCTGCGCGTTGCTCGCGGCCGGTTCGCATCCGGATCTCGTGCGCGTCGGGCTCGAATTGCGCGACGACGGCCGACCGCGCAGCGAAATCATGGTCGACCAGGTTCGCGTGCTCTCGCAGCGGCTCGCGATGTCGAGCCAGTTCGGCGGCTGGCAGCTCGCGCTCGTGGATCCGGCCGACCGCTTCAATGCAAGCGCGGCGAACGCGTTGCTGAAGACGCTCGAGGAACCCGCCTCGTCGACCGTGATCGTGCTCGTCGCAGACGATCCTGCGCGCCTGCCCGCGACGATCCGCAGCCGTTGCCAGCGTATCGAGTTGCGTGCGCCGTCAGCGGCGCAGGCCTCCGCGTGGCTGTTGGCGCAGGGCGTCAAGGCGCCTGCCGCCGAGGTTGCGCTGCTGGCGAGCCTCGGCAATCCCGGGCGCGCCCTGGAGTGGAGTGCGGACGGCACGCTCGCGGTTCGGCAGGCCTGTTCCGACGATCTTCGCGGACTCGCCGCTGGCCGTGACAGCGCGCTCGCGGTCGCGGATCGCTGGGCCGCGGACCACACCGAGACGCGACTCTGGTTCGCCTCGGTGCTCGCGCGCGACGAGGCGCGCGCGCTCGCGAGCGGGCGACCCGGCGCATTCGGCTTGACCGCGCGCGGCGAAATCCCGAAGCTAGCGGCGTGGTCGAGGCATGCCGATCGTGCTCGCGGCCTGCTCGCGACGTCGCTGCGCATCGACCTGTTGTTGCTCGACCTGTTGCGCGCATGGCCGGCGCGTCGCGGCGCCTGATCCGGATCGCTGCAGGCCGGGCCGGACCGCCAAATCTGCCGGAATGAACATCCGGCGTCCCGCAAGGCCCGCGCCTGGAAGGCGGCGGGTCGGGCGTTCTCGGAGGGAAGGGACATGTCGACGCCGGCGATTGGCGGTGCACCACGGCAGGGCATCCTGCCGCTCGCGATCAAGGACAAGGGCGCGCTGTTCAATGCCTACATGCCGTTCGTGCGTGGCGGCGGCCTGTTCGTGCCGACCAGCAAGCGCTACAACCTCGGCGACGAGGTGTTCATCCTGCTCACGGTGATGGAAGAGAAGGACCGACTGCCGGTGCCGGGCAAGGTGATCTGGATCACCCCGGCGGGCGCGCAGGGCAACCGCATGGCCGGCATCGGCGTGCAGTTCAACGAATCGGCCGACGGCGAAGCCGCCCGCACCAAGATCGAATCGATCCTCGCCGGCATCCTGACCCAGGAACGCCCGACGCATACGATGTAGCGTCGCGCCTCCCGTTCAACGCCTGCGCTCCGGGCTTATCCGGCGAGCGCGGCAGCCGCGTGGCGCTTGATCGTCGCGAGCATCGAGGCGAAGCCATTCGAGCGCGTCGGCGAAAGATGCTTGGCGAGGCCGATCGCTTCGACGAAGCGCGGTTCGGTGGCGAGGATCTCGGCCGCGGGGCGGCCCGAATAGACGCGCAGCAGCAGTGCCGCGAGCCCCGACACGATCGAGGAATCGCTGATCGCGGCGTACTGCAGGCGCTGCGCATCGCCCTCGGCGACGAGCCACACCTGCGACTGGCAGCCTTGCACCTTGTGCTCGTCGGTGCGCCACTCGTCCGGGAACGGCGGCAGCTTGCGGCCGAGGTCGATCAGGTACTGGTAGCGCTCGGTCCAGTCGCCGAAGAACGCGAATTCCGAGGCGATCGCGTCCTGCGCCGCGGCCGCGCTGGGCTCGGCCGCGTCAGGCAGCGCAGCCATCGGCTCCGACCACCTTCCAGCGCGGTCCCTGCGCGGTGTCCTCGATCGCGATGCCCATCGCCGCGAGCTGGTCGCGGATGCGGTCGGCTTCGGCGAATTCGCGCGCCTTCTTCGCGGCGACGCGCGCGTCGACGAGGCGCTGCACCTCGGCTTCGTCGATCGCGCGGCCACCGCTCGTTTGCTTGAACCAGGCTTCCGGATCCTGTTGCAGCAGGCCGAGCATGTCCGCGGCGCCGAGCAGCGCGGCCTTGGCCGCGCGCTTCGTCGCGACGTCGCCGGCCGCGCGCGCGGCCGCGGCGAGCCGCGCGACCACCGCGAATGCCTCGGGCGTGTTGAGGTCGTCGCAGAGCGCGGCCTCGAGGTCGGA
>DAIOWG010000067.1:0-11419 GCA_036758645.1 Dokdonella sp.
CGGCGATGATCGGCTACCGCAACCAGAACTCGACCGGCCACATCATCACGATCGAAGACCCGATCGAATACGTGCACAAGCACGAGGGCTGCATCGTCACCCAGCGCGAGCTCGGCATCGATACCGATTCATGGGAGAACGCGCTGAAGAACACGCTGCGCCAGGCACCCGACGTGATCATGATCGGCGAGGTGCGTACGCGCGAGACGATGGAGCACGCGATCAACTTCTCCGAGACCGGCCACCTGTGCCTGTGCACGCTGCATGCGAACAACGCGAACCAGGCGATGGATCGCATCATCCACTTCTTCGCCGAGGACCGCCGCGAGCAGCTGTTCATGGACCTGTCGCTGAACCTCAAGGGCGTGGTCGCGCAGCAGTTGATCCCGACCCCCGACGGCAAGTCACGGCGCGTCGCGATGGAAGTGATGCTCGGCACGCCGCTGGTGCAGGACTACATCCGCCAGGGCGAGATCCACAAGCTCAAGGATGTCATGAAGGAGTCGACCAACCTCGGCATGAAGACCTTCGACCAGAGCCTGTTCGAGCTGTACCAGGCCGGCGAGATCAGCTACGAGGATGCGCTGCGCCACGCCGACTCGGCCAACGAGGTGCGCCTGAAGATCAAGCTCGCGCAGGGCGGTGACGCGCATACGCTGAGCCAGGGCCTGGATGGCGTCGAGTTGGTGGAAACGTGAGGCGCGGGGACTCGGAACCCCGGATCGGGGATTCGTGAGACGCGAGGAACGCGGAACCACGTTGGACACGCGGCAAAGTGGGGCAAGGCGCATTTCCGGATCCCCAATCCCCGATCCCGAATCGCGGCAACTGGAACACCTGCGCCGCGTCTGGCAGACGCTCGGTCGCGACGATCCGTTGTGGGCGGTGCTCTCGCACGCCGACAAGCGCGGCGGGCGCTGGAATCCGGAGGAGTTCCTCGCGACGGGCGAGGTCGAGGTCGACGTGCAGCTCGCGGCGCTCGCTGCCGCCGGGTGGCCGCGCGGGCGTGGGCTTGCGCTCGATTTCGGTTGCGGCGCGGGTCGGCTGTCGCGTGCGCTCGCACCCCACTTCGAGCGCGTGATCGGCATCGACGTCTCGGCCAGCATGATCGACGCCGCGCGACGGCTCAACGCCGACGTACCGAACGTCGAGTTTCGCGAGAATGCCTCACCACGCATCGATCGCATCGCCGACGCGAGCGTCGACTTCGTGTTTTCGCACATCACGCTGCAGCACATCCCGCCGGCGCTTTCGGAGGGGTACGTCGCCGAGTTCTTCCGCGTGCTCGCGCCAGGTGGCGCGGCGGTGTTCCAGTTCGTCGACGATGCCGACGCGAGCCTGCGCGGGCGCGTGTTCGGCATCGCGTCGAACCGCTGGCTCAACCCTTTGCGCCGCGTGCTGTGGCGACGCCGTGCGGTGTTCGAGATGCACCCGTTGCCCGAACGTCGTCTGCTCGACCTGCTGGAGCAGCATCCGCAACTGCGCCTGCATGATGCATTCGACGATGGCGCGGCGGGTCCGGGATGGCGCGGCCGGCGCTGGACCGTGGTCAACGAGGCGCCTCCACCGCTGCGGATCGAGTGCGATGGCTACGTGCTTTTTGCCGATCCGGCGGACGAGCAGATCGCCGCGCCGCTGTCGGCGCGGCGCGCGCACGAGCCCCACGTCGAACACGTGCTGCGGGGGCTCTTGCAGGAAGGCGACGTCGTGCTCGACATCGGCGCGAACATCGGCAGCCTCGCGATGCTGGCCGCGTCGCGGGTCGGCGCGCGTGGGCGCGTGATCGCGGTCGAACCGATCGCGCGCAACCGCGCGCTGCTCGCGCGCTCGGCGCAGGCGAACGGTTTCGACCAGGTCCAACTCGTCGCCGCGGCCGCTTCGGACGTCGCGGGTGAACTGGAACTGCGCACGCATCCGTCAACCAGCAACAGTGCGCGACCGGCCGCCGCGGGCGAGCTGCTGCGCGACGAGTCCGGTCGCAGCGTGCAGGTACCGATGGTCGTGCTCGACCACCTTCTCGCAGGGCTCGTGCGACTCGACCTCGTCAAGATCGACGTGGAAGGCATGGAGCCGCTCGCGCTGCGCGGGCTGGAGCGGACACTCGCGCGATTGCGGCCCGTGTTGCTCAGCGAGTTCCACCCGTGGGCGATCGAACGCGCGTCCGGCGTCGCGCCGATCGACTACCTGCGCTGGCTGCGCGGGTTCCATCCCGCGATCACGATCCTGCATCGCGACGGGACGCGCGAACGCTGCGTCGAACCCGAGGAGGTGATGCGCGCGTGGCGCGACGCGAACGCGCGCGCGGGTCTGGGTGATCGCCTGCACCTGGACCTGCTGCTGGTGCCCGAGGGGCGCGGCGACGCGAACGCGCGTTCCGTCACGGCGTAGCGAAGCAGGCGGTGCGCTCGGCGCGGCCGCGAAACCCCTCGCGCGAAGGCGTCCGGAATCCCGCGATCGCGTGCAGGGTGGGCCCCCGCACGCGGTGCCCGCAGCTGCGCGGCGCGGAGCGCGTCAGGGGACGACGAACTCGGCCGACTCGGTCAGGTCGATGCCTTCGGCGACGATCGCGACGCGCACGTCCAGGCGCTTGAACCACTTCGCGTACATCGCGTAGAGCTTGCGCTGTGCTTCCAGGCCCTTTCTGTCGGCGTCGGGCAGGAACGCGCCAAAGCGGTCGATCGCGTCGCCGAACAGGCCGTACACGCGACCATCGAAGCTCATGTCGATCCAGGTGCCGGGGCTGGCCGGCGCCGCGGTGACCGCGGCGGCCAGGCGCGCGGTGTCGTCCTTGCCGATGGCGATCGCGAGCGCCTTCTCACCCATCGCGACGCTGACCGGAACGTCCGCGAAGCCGGGCGGCAGCGCGCTCGCGGGGATCGCGACCGGCTTGCCGTCGGGCGTCAGCACGATCTTCTGCAGTTCGGGCGAGGCAAGCTGCGCGAGCCCAGCGAGCAGCGCCGGACTGCCGCTGCCGATCAGCAGCGTGCCTGCGACATCCGGCATCTGGGCATCCTGCGGCCAGTCCAGTCGCGTCGCGGTCAGGCGCACGCCCGAAAGGTTCGCGACCGGCGGCGGCAGCATGCCCTCGAGCTTGGGCTTGAGTTCGGCGAATCCGGTATTGAGCGCCGCGAGGTGCGTGCAAGCGTACGGCGCCTTCGCGACCGCATCGGCCTGCGCGACGAGGAAGTCGCGCAGGCCGAGGATCGGCAGCGCGACGCCGAAGTCGAGCAATGCGTCGCGCGAGGGCGCACCCGGCGTCGATGCGCCCAGCGACATCAGCGAGGCCGCGATCGCGGGATCGAGGTCGATGCGCGCATGCATCGCCATGCGGTCGGCCTCGAACGCGGTATAGCCGAATGCGATGCGCGGCGCCTTGGCCGCGATCGAATCGAGCTCCGCGCGGCAGGTCGCGTCGAGCGCTGTCGGCGCAGCGTCCTTGGCGCGCGCGATCGCCAGGCCGTGCCCTTCGGACGCGGCCAGCGCGACGATGCGGCGCGTGTCGACCCAGCCGCTGCCATAGGGGAGGTAGCCGCGTTGCTTGTTGAACGTCGCGAAGGCCGCGTCTTCGGCCATGCTCCTGGCGGGTTGGTCGAGGCCCAGCAAGCGGCGCTTGATCGTCTCGTCGGCGTCGCCCGGAACCATCGCGAGCACCAGGTGGCCACCGTGGATCGCCATCAGCCCCCCGACGGGTTCGCCGCCGAACGTCCACGCGTCCTGCTCGCCGATGCGCAGCGTCGCGAGCGGCTGGCCGGCCTTCTGTTCGAGCCGCGCGACCAGCGCGCGGAACGCAGCCGGATCGGCGAGTTCCACGCGCATCACCGGCATCAGGTCGATCCCGTAGAGCGCCATGCGAGCGTCCGTGCCGAAGCCGATCTCGCGCCATTTGGCCGGCGTGTCGCGCGTGCGCAGTTCGTCGAGCACGCCTTCGAACAAGCGCAGCGCAGTGGCCGCGTCGGCGGCTTCGGGCGCGTCCGCGGACAGCGTGCGCAACTGCTCGAGCGAATCGTCGAACATCTCGAACATCACCGGCCAGGCGGCCTGCACCTGGTTTTCGAATCGCCCGCGCACGGGTTCCGGAACGGGTTCGAGGTTCGCGAATATCCACGGCGTGTCGGCTGGCGCGAACGCGAGCGGCGCCGAACGATCGACCTTGTCGCCACAAGCTTGCAGGCACAGCAGCGCGGCGAGCACGAGGCCCCCGCGCAGGAATGGACGCATCATCGGCTCTCTCCCCCGCGAAATGCAGGGGCGGAGTCTAGCAGCGCGTGGCCGCGGCCGCCGCGCCACGCGCGTCGCCGAGCAGTTCGACCAGCGTCGCCATCCGCACGAAGAGGCCGTTCGCGACCTGTTCGAGCACGGCCGACTGCGGACCGTCGGCGACTTCGCTCGCGATCTCGATACCGCGATTCATCGGCCCCGGGTGCATCACGACGGCATCGGCGCGCGCGCGCGCGAGCCGTTGCGCGGTCAGGCCGTAGCGCGCGAAATAGCCGGATTCGTCGAGGCCCGCGAGATCGTCGATGCGCTCCTTCTGGATCCGCAGCATCACGACCGCATCGGCACCTTCGACCGCGGCGTCGAAATCTTCGCCGATTTCGCAGCCGGCGAACGCGGCTGCGTCGGGCAGCAATTCGCGCGGACCGCAAAGTCGGATCGAAGCGGCGCCGAGCGCGCGCAGGCCGTGGACGTCGGACCGCGCGACGCGCGAGTGCCGGATGTCGCCGCAGATCGCCACGACGAGCCCGTCGATGCCGCCCTTGCGGTCGCGCAGCGTCAAAAGGTCGAGCAGGCCCTGGGTCGGATGCGCGTGGTTGCCGTCGCCCGCGTTCAGCACGGCCGCCCGCTGCGCATGCGCCGCGAGGCGCGCGGGCGTGCCGTTCTCGCGATGGCGCACGACGAACGCATCCGCGTCCATCGCTTCGAGCGTCGCGAGCGTGTCCTCGAGCGTTTCGCCCTTGCTGGTCGAGGACGAGCCGATGTCGAAATTGACGACGTCCGCACCGAGCCGCCGCGCCGCGAGTTCGAAGCTCGTGCGCGTGCGCGTGGATGGCTCGAAGAACAGGTTGACGACGGTGCGCCGCTCGAGCGATCGGGGCAATCCCTGGCCCGCACGCCACGCGGCGCGCAGACGCGCGGCGCGGTCCAGCAGCGCCTCGATGCGCGCGCGCCCGAGTCCGTCCAGCGTGAGCAGGTGGCGCAGGCGGCCATCGGCGGCGAGTTGCGGGTCGTGCATCGTGGGTTCCGTCAGGTTCTTCATTCGCGGCGCCCGTCATGCCTGCGCGCGCCGAGCCAGTCGTCGAGGATCACGGTCGCGGCCAGTGCGTCGATGCGCTCGGCGTCCTTGCGGCGCGCGATGCCTTGCGCGCGTTGCCCGGCGAAGCGCCGCGCCGCCTCGCCCGAACTGTGGCGCTCGTCGACGAGATCGACGCCGAGGCCGTAGCGGCGTTCGAGCATGCGCGCGAACTCGCGCGCGGCGCGCGACATCGGCTGCTCGCCGCCATCGAGCGCGAGCGGCAGGCCGACCACGAGCCGCGCCGGTTTCCATTCGCCCAGCAGCGCATCGAGCCGCGTCCAGTCGCCATTCGCGATCGTGCCCAATGCGCGCGCGCCATTGCCGAGGCGGCTGCCGACCGCGACGCCGATCAATCGCGTTCCGAAGTCGAATCCGAGCGCGCAACCGGCATCGTCGTTGCCCGCCTCAGGCATGGCCGGCGTAGCTGGCGAGCTGGGCAAGGTTGACGCCGACCAGCCCCGCGGCTGCTTCCCAGCGGTCCTCCAGCGGCGTATCGAACAGTACCTGTTCGGACACCGGCGCGGTGAGCCAGTGGTTCTCGCACAATTCATGTTCCAGCTGGCCCGGGCTCCATCCCGCGTAGCCGAGCGCCACGACCGCGCGGCGCGGGCCGTTGCCCTCGGCGATCGCGAGCAGGATGTCGCGCGACGTGGTCACGCTGACCTCGTCGGAGATCCGGAACGAGGATTCCCAGTCGCCGCCGGGCGTGTGCAACACGAAGCCGCGCTCGGGCTGCACCGGGCCGCCGATCAGCACCGGCGCGTCGATCACCTCGGGCAGTTCCGAATGCAGGTTCATCTGTGCGAGCACGTCGCCGAGGCGGTATTCGGACAGGCGGTTCACGAGGATGCCCATCGCGCCGTCCTCTCCATGCTGGCACAGGAACGCGACGCCGCGCGCGAAACTCGGGTCGCGCAGGTTCGGCATCGCGATCAGCAACTGGTTCGTGAGCGGTGTCGCTTCGGCCATGGCGGGATTGTACCGGAGGGGATGCAGGGCGCCGTAGCGTGCAGATTGACGCGCGGTGGCTTTACGCGAGGGGAATGCGGGGCTTTCAGGGCTGAGGGCTGAGGGGCGAGGACTGGTTTGCGAAAAGACTTGCGGCTGCGCTGCATTTGACGCCTTGCTGACCGGTGGCCAGGACGGATCCCGCAAGTCATCCGGCATCCTCATCGAGCCCCTGCCCCAGGCCCTCAGCCCCAGGCCTTCGACCCTCAGCCCTCGGCCCTCAGCCCTCAGCCCTCAGCCCTCAGCCCTCAGCCCTCAACGATTGCGCAGGATGTCCCCCGGCAGGAACTGCCACGTGCGCGAGATGTACAGCTCGTCGACCTTCTCTTTCGTCTCCGGCAGTGCCGGGAACGGCTCGGCCAACCGCACGATGCGTTCGGCGGCGTCGTCCAGCACCTTGTGCCCGCTCGACTGGATCACGTCGATGCTCTTGACCCGGCCCTGACGGTCGAGGCCGACCGTGAGCACGAGCTGTCCATGCAACTGGCGCCTGCGCGCCTCGTCGGGATAGTTGAGGTTGCCGATGCGTTCGATGCGCGCGACCCAGGCGCGCATGTAGGCCGCGAATTCGTATTCCTTCGTGTTCGCGGAGATGTACTTCTTCTTCGGGCGCTTCGCGTACTGCTCCGACTCGCGCTGGATCTCCTGCGCGAGGCGTGCCATCTCGAGTCGGCGCTGCTCGGCTTCCCGCTCCGCCAGGGGCAGCTCGGGCGCTTCCTGCGCCTCGCGTTCGGTGGTCACGCTGAAGTCGGATTCGCGCTGGGTCAGGCGCTCGACCGGGCTCGGTGGCGTCGGCCGCGGCGCACCGTCCTCGAGCGGCACCGGCGCGACGCCCGGCAAGGGCTTGGGCAGCGCGCTCGAGATCGGTTGCGCGGGACGATGCGCCTTGTCCGACTCCCCGCCGCCCGCATTGCTCGCCTGCGCGATGAAGTCGGCCTTCTCGGGCGTCTCGCTGTTGGCCGACTGCACGAGGATCACGTCGAGTGAAGGCAACCGCGGCGGCGCCTTCTCGTAATGGAACGTGATGCCGAGTGCGAGCACCGCGTGAGCGACGAGCGAAAACAGCAGCGTGACGCCGAGCCGGTCGGCGCCCGCGGCGCCGCTGTCTGCGGTCATGCCGCCCCCGCCGCTTCGAGGCGATCGAACAACTGCCCGGCGATGTTGAGGCCGAACTGCGCGTCGAGTTCGCGCACGCAGGTCGGCGAGGTGACGTTGATTTCGGTGAGCCAGTCGCCGATCACGTCGAGGCCGACGAAACGCATGCCGCGGCGCACGAGTTCCGGCCCGACTTCGGCCGCGATCCAGCGGTCGCGCTCCGACAGCGGCACGCCGACGCCCTTGCCGCCCGCGGCGAGGTTGCCGCGGAAGTCGTCGCCCTGCGGGATGCGCGCGAGCGCGTACGGCACCGGCTCGCCGTCGACGAGCAGGATGCGCTTGTCGCCCGCGCTGATCTCGGGGATGAACTTCTGTGCGATCGCGAACGCTTCGCCGTTGCCGGTCAGCGTCTCGAGGATCACGTTGAGGTTGCTGTCGCCGTGGCGCGAACGGAAGATGCTGCGCCCGCCCATGCCATCGAGCGGCTTCAGTACCACCTCGCCGTGTTCGGCGACGAAGCGCTTGAGCTCGCGCGCGTCGCGCGCGATCACGGTCGGCGGGCAGCACTGCGGGAAGTGCAGGGAGAACAGCTTCTCGTTGGCGTCGCGCAGGCCGCGTGGATCGTTGACGACGAGCGCGCCCGCGCGCTGCGCGAGTTCGAGCACCATGGTGTCGTAGATGAATTGCGCATCGACCGGCGGGTCCTTGCGCGCCAGCACCACGTCGATGTTGCCGAGTTCGCGCCACTCCGGCTCGCCGAGCGTGAACCAGTCGCGCGGGTCATCGCGCACCTCCAGCGGCGCGAGCCGCGACCAGGCGACACCGTCGCGCACCGCGAGCGAGCCCTGGCGCATGTAGTACAGCAGGTATCCGCGGCGCCGGGCTTCGAGCAGCATCGCGAGCGTGGTGTCCTTCTTGGGCTGGATCGAGCCGATCGGATCCATCAGGACGGCAAGGGTTCGAGGCATGCGCGGTTCCGGAAAACGCTGGGACGGAGCATAGCGGCGCAGCGGCACGAACATTGCGAATCACGCCGCGGGCACCGCGCTGGCTGTCAGATTGAGCCGCTGGCCGGCCGGCCAGCACGGCTGGCAAGCGCGATCCGCGTCGCAGCCGCGGCAGCCCGCGTAGTTTACACTCGGGCTCGGTCTCGACGGCGTTCTGTGAAGATTATCTTCCGTAGTGCCGCGGACTTACGATCACAACTTGACAGCTTCGCTAGCTATGTCGGATAAGGCGAGTCGGTCCCGTGGATTTGCCGGCCCCGCTCGGTTCGAAAGGGCCCTTCGCGGCACGGCACTTGCATGTGTGGCCGTCATTCTTTGAGGCGGCTTGGGCAGCATGCCGGCTCGCCCGGGCGGCAGGGGGATTTTGGTGGACCAAACGAAAGAAGGCGGCCTCAATGGCGTGAAGGTCATGGTCATCGATGATTCGAAGACCATCCGGCGCACCGCCGAGACCCTGTTGCGCAAGGAAGGTTGCGACGTCGTCACCGCGACCGACGGGTTCGAGGCGCTCGCGAAGATCTCCGACCAGCAGCCGCAGATCATCTTCGTCGACATCATGATGCCGCGCCTGGACGGGTACCAGACCTGCGCGCTGATCAAGAACAACCAGATGTTCAAGCACACGCCGGTGATCATGCTGTCCTCGAAGGATGGCCTGTTCGACAAGGCGCGCGGCCGGATCGTGGGCTCCGAGCAGTACCTGACCAAGCCGTTCACGCGCGACGAGTTGCTCGGTGCGATCCGGCGGCACGTGGACGGGACGTGAGCCGCAGCGGACGCGAACGGCGTAGCAGGGGGGAGTGACGATGGCCAGGACATCCAACGCAGACACCTTCGTCGCGATTGCGCACCGCGCGCAGCGCGCACGTGCGGGCGCGGGGCGCTGACATGGCCGCGCACGACTACTCGACCACGCCGTTCGAGGTGCTCGCAGGCTACGAGCAGCGCAGCCTCGCGCACGTCGCGGGCGCGGCCGAGCAGATCGATGCGCCCGGACTCTGGCGCGGGATCGGTTTCCGCATTGCTGACCGGCATTTCGTCAGCAGCATCGCCGAAGTCAACGAAATCCTGACCCTCCCTTCGCTGACCGTGGTGCCCGGCGCACGCAGCTGGCTGCTCGGCGTCGCCAACGTGCGAGGCAACCTGGTGCCGGCGATCGACCTGCGCGACTTCGTCGGCGGCGGCCGCAGCCAGATCACCGACTCGACGCGCGTGCTGGTGGTGCGCCAGCACGGCGGCAGCGTCGGCCTGCTGGTCGACGAGGTGCTCGGGCAACGCAATTTCTCGGAAGAACAACTCGCCGCGGCAGTCGGCGAGGCCGACGGCAACTACGGCCGTTTCGTCGGCGAGAACGTACAGTCGGGCGAGGTGATGTGGGGCCTTTTCAGCATGGCCGCACTCGCACGAAGCCCGCAGTTCCAGCAGGCCGCGGCATGAAGGGGTGGCACCGGTTCCCGCGCGGGCACCGGTGGTTCAGTGCATTAGGGGGTGAAGCGTGAGTACTACGGCAGGTTCACTGGGACAGGAACGCAGCGGCAGCGCGAACACGGTGTTGTTCGTCCTGCTCGGACTGCTCTTCGTGTTCGCGATCGTCGATTTCGTGTTCCTGTATCTGAAGAACGAGCAGGACCGGCAGGCGGTCGGCTACACGACCAGGATCCAGGTGCTTTCGCAGCAGCTCGCGAAGTACGCCTCGGAAGCCGCGGGCGGCAACGAGCTCGCGTTCCAGGAGCTCGAGAGCACGCGCGGCAACATCGACACCTACGTGCGCAGCCTCAACGAGGGCGACAAGAGCGGCATGCCCTCCTACCGCGGCGTCGCGACGGTGGCGCCCGAGCTCGATGCGCTGACCAAGGCGTGGGCGCAACTGCAGGCGGGTGCGCGCAAGATCCTCGACAGCAAGGAAACGGTCCTCAACGCGACCACCAACGCGAAGGACTTCGGCGACAAGCTGTCGGCGCTGAACTCGCGCATGAGTGAAGTGGTCAACATCCTGACCGACCGCAACGCGAGCGCCTCGCAGGTGTACATCGCCTCGCGCCAGATGCAGCTGGTCGACCGAATGGGCAGCCGCGTTTCGCGCATCCTCGCGGGCGGTACCGACACCCAGGCTTCGGCCGCCGGCCTCGAACGCGATGCGCGCCTCTACCAGACCGTCGTCACCGGACTGCTCGAGGGCGCCTCCGAACTCAACATCCGCCCGCTCGACAACGCGGCCGCCAAGCAGATCGTCGAGGACGTCGCGACGCAGTGGACCTCGGTGAACGCACCGGTGCGCCAGATCCTCGATTCGGCCACCACGCTGCAGGAAGTCAAGGACGCCGCCGACGCGACCTTCACCGACAGCCAGAGCGTGCTGTTGCGCGCGGTCAACGTCGCGCAGCGCATCGACGAGTTGCCGCGCAAGAACTGGATGCGCATGCCGATCTGGGGCGCCGCTGCCGCCGCGATCGCCCTGTTGCTGCTGCTGTTCGTCGGCGTCAACCTGATCCGCGAGCAGCGTCGCCGCCTGACCCAGACCAACGAGCTCAACCAGCGCAACCAGGACGCGATCCTGCGCTTGCTCGACGAGATGGGCTCGCTCGCGGAAGGCGACCTCACCGTCAAGGCGACCGTCACCGAGGACATCACCGGCGCGATCGCGGACTCGGTCAACTTCGCGGTGGAAGCGCTGCGAAGCCTGGTGACCACCATCAACGAGACCGCGGTGCAGGTATCGGCCGCCGCGCAGGAAACGCAGGCGACCGCGATGCACCTGGCCGACGCCGCGCAGCACCAGGCGCGCCAGATCAGCTCGGCCTCGGTCGCGATCAACGAGATGGCGACCTCGATCGACAACGTGTCGAAGAACTCGGCCGAGAGCGCGGACGTTGCGCAGCGCTCGGTGCAGATCGCCGCGAACGGCGCGCAGGTCGTGCGCCAGACGATCCAGGGCATGGACAACATCCGCGACCAGATCCAGGAGACGTCCAAGCGCATCAAGCGCCTCGGCGAGTCCTCGCAGGAAATCGGATCG
>DAIOWG010000068.1:0-11334 GCA_036758645.1 Dokdonella sp.
TGGATCGCGGTGGAACTGCATCGCGGCGCGGGCGATCGTCGTCTGCTCGAGCACGCGCGCGTGCTCGGCGCGCACCACGGCCTGCCGCTGGTGGCCGCCGGCGATGTGCACATGCACGTACGCCGGCGGCGTGCGCTGCAGGACGTGATGACCGCGATCCGCGTCGGCAGCAGCGTGGCCGAAGCCGGGCTTGCGCTGTTCCCGAACGGCGAGCGGCACCTGCGCCGCATCGACGACCTCGAACGCCTGTATCCACCGGAACTGCTGGCTGAAACCCTGCGCGTCGCCGCGCGATGCCGCTTCGAGCTGCGCGGCCTCGGCTACGAATACCCGCACGAACTCGCGCCGAACGGCGTCGACCGTACCAGCCACCTGCGCGCGCTGGTCGAACAGGGCGCGGCCCGACGCTATCCCGAGGGCGTGCCGCCCTGCGTGCGCGAGCTGCTCGAGAAGGAACTCGCGCTGATCCAGCGCAAGCGCTACGAGGCGTTCTTCCTGACCGTGCACGACATCGTGCGCTGGGCGCGCGAGGAACGCGGAATCCTCTGCCAGGGACGTGGATCATCGGCGAACTCGGCGGTCTGCTACTGCCTGGGCATCACCGCGGTGAACCCGGTCGAAGGCCACCTGCTGTTCGAGCGCTTCCTTTCCGACGAACGCGACGAGCCGCCCGACATCGACGTCGACTTCGAGCACGAGCGGCGCGAGGAAGTGCTGCAGTACGTGTTCGCGAAGTACGGGCGCGAGCGCGCCGCGCTCGCCGCAACCGTGATCGGTTATCGCGGTCGCAGCGCGGTGCGCGACGTCGGGCGCGCGCTCGGCATCCCGGACGACCGCATCGACGGCCTCGCGCGCCTGTTCTCGCGCGTGCCGAGCGGACGTACCTTGCCGCAATGGCTCGAGGAGCACGGCTTCGATCCCGACGACCGCACGCTGCAGCGGCTGTTCCGCCTCGCAGGCGAACTGCGCGGGTTCCCGCGCCACCTGTCCCAGCACGTCGGCGGCTTCGTGATCTCCGAACACCCGCTGCACACGCTGGTGCCGGTCGAGAACGCCGCGATGGCCGAGCGCACGATCATCCAGTGGGACAAGGACGACCTCGAGGAGATGAAGCTGCTCAAGGTCGACTGCCTCGCGCTCGGCATGCTGACCTGCCTGCGCAAGTGCTTCGAACTGCTGCGCGCGCACCACGGCGTCGAGCTCGAACTCGCGACGATCCCGCGCGAAGACCCGGCCACCTACGCGATGATCCGCGCGGCCGACACGGTCGGCGTGTTCCAGATCGAATCGCGCGCGCAGATGTCGATGCTGCCGCGGCTGCGGCCGCGCACGTTCTACGACCTCGTGATCGAGGTCGCGATCGTGCGCCCGGGACCGATCCAGGGCGACATGGTGCATCCCTATCTCGAGCGCCGGCGGCGGCCCGAGCTGATCGAATACGAATCGGCCGGGATCGAGCGCGTGCTCGGCCGCACGCTCGGCATCCCGATCTTCCAGGAGCAGGTGATGGAACTGCTGCAGGTCGCGGCCGGCTTCACGCCCGGCGAGGCGGACCAGTTGCGGCGCTCGATGGCCGCATGGAAGCGCCGCGGCGGCCTCGAGCAGTTCCACGACCGCATCTTCGAGGGCATGCAACGCAACGGCTATTCGCATGCGTTCGCCGAGCGCATCTATCGGCAGATCCAGGGGTTCGGCGAGTACGGCTTTCCCGAGTCGCATGCCTACAGCTTTGCGCTGCTCGCCTACGCCTCGTCCTGGCTCAAGTGCCACTATCCGGCACTGTTCACCTGCGCGCTGCTGAACTCGCAGCCGATGGGGTTCTACCAGCCCGCGCAGCTGGTGCAGGACCTGCGCCAGCACGGGGGGCGCGTGCTGCCGGTCGACGTCACCGCCAGCGACGGCGACTGCACGCTGGAGGCGGTGTCCGAGATGCCGCTCGCCGGCACGCCTCCTTCGCTGCATGCGATCGCGTTGCGGCTCGGCCTCGCCCAGGTGCGCGGACTTTCCACCGATGCGATCTCGCGCATCGTCGAAGCGCGCCGTGCGGCCGCGTTCCGCGATGTCGCCGATCTCGTGCGTCGAGCGCGCCTCAATGCAGCGGAGCGTGCTTGCCTCGCCGATGCAGGTGCGCTCGCGAGCCTCAGCGGCGATCGCCATCGTGCGCGCTGGGACAGCGCGGGCGCGGAACTGCCTGCCCCGGTGCTGGCCGAAGCGAGGATCGAGGAGGCGGCGGTCGACCTGCGCGCGCCGAGCCTGCGCGAGGACGTGATGGCCGACTACGCGACGCTCGGCCTGTCGTTGCGCGCGCATCCGCTCGCGCTCGTGCGCGCCGAACTCGCGCGGCGGCGCGTGTCGCCCGCGCGCCTGACCACCGACGCGGCCAACAGCGGTCGCCGGATGCGCTGCGCCGGCATCGTGACCGTGCGCCAGCATCCGGGCACCGCCAAGGGCGTCACCTTCGTCACGCTCGAGGACGAAACCGGCATCGTCAACGTCGTGGTCTGGCGCTCACTGGCCGAACGCCAGCACCGCGTGCTGCTCGAATCGAGGGTGATGGCGGTCGACGGCGTGCTCGAGGCGAGCGAGGGCGTCCATCACCTGATCGCGGACCGCCTGCACGACTACACCCCCCTGCTGCCCGAACTCGCGTTCGCCTCGCGCGATTTCCATTGATCGGGAACAAGAGATCGTTGCACGAAGGACACGAAGAAAAGCGCCGAGGTCGACACGAGGCCCGCAGGCTGGACGACCGCAGGTCGGCCGGCGCCTTTTTCGTCACCGCGTCGCGCGCACGCGGTGCACCCGCATGGCAACCCTCGAATCTTGTTCGCGTCCTTCGTGCGACCTTCGTGCTTCTTCGTGTGACAGCTTGGGCTTTCGCTTCGGCTTCGGTCTTCTCGGAGCTTGCTCTTTGGACCCGGGCTGGACCATGGCGATGGTCCATCGGCGCACTCACGGCGCCTCGAGCGTTCCGGCGATGCGGCCCATGAAGGGTCGGTAGTACGCGAGTTCGGCGATCGAGTCGCGCACGTCGCTGAGTGCGGTATGGGCGGAGTCCTTCGAGAAGCCGCGACTGACCTCGGGCGCCCAGCGCCGCGCGAGTTCCTTGATCGTGGAAACGTCGAGGTTGCGGTAGTGGAAGTAGCGCTCCAGCCGCGGCATCAGCCGGTGCAGGAAACGGCGATCCTGGCAGATCGAATTGCCGCACATCGGCGACTTTCCAGCCGGCACCCATTGCGCGAGGAACTCGACCGTAAGGGCTTCGGCGGTCGCGATGTCGACCTGCGAATCGAGCACGCGCTGCCACAGCCCCGACTTGCGATGCTGGTTGCGGTTCCAGTCGTCCATCGCCTCGAGGCGCTCGAGCGGATGGCGCAGCGCGAACTCCGGGCCTTCGGCCAGCGGATTGAGGTCCTTGTCGGTGACCACCGTCGCGATCTCGAGGATCGAATCCGCGTCCGGGTCGAGCCCGGTCATCTCGAGGTCGATCCAGATCAGGTTGTTTTCGTCCGGCACGCGCATGCGAATTCCTTGAGTGCTCGCCCCGCAGTCTAGGCAAGCTGCCGGCGCTTGCAAACCCTGCGCTATGCTGCTGCCGATGGCACCGACCCTGCTCTGGCACGACTACGAGACCACCGGCGCCGACCCGCGACGCGATCGCCCGGCGCAGTTCGCCGCGATCCGCACCACGCTCGACCTCGATCCGATCGGCGAGGCGGTCTCGTTCGACTGCCGGCCGATGCCGGATGTGCTGCCGCATCCGCAGGCCTGCCTGATCACCGGCATCACGCCGCAACGGATGCTGCGCGACGGCCTGATCGAAGCCGAGTTCGCCGCGCGCGTGCACGAGCAGATGGCCGAACCCGGCACCTGCAGCGTCGGCTACAACTCGTTGCGCTTCGACGACGAGTTCACCCGAAACCTCCTGTACCGGAACTTCTTCGATCCCTACGAACGCGAGTGGAAGGATGGCAACTCGCGCTGGGACCTGATCGATCTTGCGCGCATGTGCCACGCGCTGCGTCCCGAGGGCATCGAGTGGCCCCTGCGCGAAGACGGCTCACCGAGCTTCCGCCTCGAGCATCTCGCGAGCGCGAACCGCATCACCCAGCAGCGCGCGCACGACGCGCTGTCCGACGTCGAGGCGCTGATAGGCCTCGCGCGTCTGATCCGGCGGCACCAGCCGCGGCTGTGGGACTTCCACTTCCGCCTGCGGCGCAAGCAGGCGGTATTCGAACTCCTCGACCTCGCGCGCATGACGCCGCTCCTGCACGTGTCCTCGCGCTATCCGGCGAGCCGCGGCTGCACCGCGATCATTGTGCCGCTCGCGCCGCATCCGTCGCAGCCGAACGCGGTGATCGTGTACGACCTCGACGTCGATCCGCAGCCGCTGCTCGAGCTCGAAGCCGACGAGATCGCCGACCGCGTGTTCACCCCGCGCGCGGACTTGCCCGACGGGATCGAGCGCATTCCGCTCAAGGCCGTGCATGCGAACCGCTCGCCGGCGCTGGCGCCGATCAGCGCATTGCGCGGCGTCGACCTGGCACGCATCGCGCTGGATCCCGATCGTGCGCTGGCGCATCTGGAACGCCTGCGCGGCGCACCTGGCCTCACCGCCAAGCTGCAGGCGGTATTCGCAAGAGCGGGCCAGTACGAGCCCGCGGCCGATCCCGAGCTCGCGCTGTACTCCGGCTTCCCGAACGACGCCGACAAACGGCTGTTCGCGAACGTGCGTGCGACGCCGCCGGAACAGCTCGCCCGCACCCCGTTCGCGTTCCGCGACCCACGCTACACCGAGCTGCTGTTCCGTTACCGCGCGCGCAACTGGCCGGAAACGCTCGATGCCGATGAGCAGGTCCGCTGGCACGCGTTCGTGCAACGCCGGCTCGATACGTCCACGCCGCTGACGACGCTGACCCGCGAGCAGTACCGCGACACCATCGACCGCATGCGCGCAGACCCCGCGCTTCCATCCGACCGACTGCCGCTGCTGGATGCACTCGAGATCTGGGAGCGAGAACTGCCGTGAACGCGACGAACGACCAGCGCACGGCGTGCAACACGAAGCACACGGGGCACGCGGAGGAGACAGGGGCCCCAGTGCTTTCCCGATGGGCCCCGTGTGGGCCGAACCGCCAGCGTTGGCTTGTCGTGCTTCGCTTCCGCAGCGCGAAGCGCGCACCTAGAATGGAACATCACGCACACGGAACCACCGAACCTTGGCCACCACCTATTTCTCGCCCGCGACGTTCAGGTTCCTGCGCGACCTCGCGCGCAACAACAACCGGCCGTGGTTTGCGGCGAACAAGCCGCGCTACGAAGACGTGCTGCGCGAGCCGTTCCTGCGCCTGATCACCGACTTGCAGTCGCCGCTCGCGAAGATCAGCGCGCACTACCGCGCCGATCCACGCGCGCAAGGCGGCTCCCTGTTCCGCATCCACCGCGACACGCGCTTCGCGAACGACAAGACCCCCTACAAGACCTGGGCCGGTGCGCGCTTCGCGCACGAACGCAGGCGCGAGGTCGAGGCGCCCTCGTTCTACCTGCACATCCAGCCGCGCGACTGCTTCGCGGGAGGCGGCATCTGGCACCCGGAAGCATCGACACTCAAGCGGATCCGCGTGTTCCTCGAAGCCAATCCCGCCGCGTGGAAGAAGGCGACGCACGCGAAGGCATTCCGTGAACGATTCGAATTCTGGGGCGATAGCCTTTCGCGCCCGCCACGAGGATTCGATCCGAACCATGAACTGATCGAGGACCTCAAGCGCAGGAACTTCGCCGCAGGCCAGGGATTCACCGAAGCGCTCGCGTGCTCGGACGAACTCGCGCCGTTCGTGGTCGACACGTTCCGCCGCACCGCGCCGATGATCGACTACCTCTGCGCCGCGCTCGACCTCGAGTTCTGACGTCGGCAAGTTTCGATTCTTGTCGAGGCGCAACCAAAGCGCCGCCCACCCGCCGCTCGCGCTGGGCGCAGCGGACGCAGTCCGCGGAGTCGAAGCGCACGCGTGCGACAGCGTCGCAGGTTGGCCCTTCGACTCCGGCGCTCGGCCTGCGCTCGGGAAAAACGGATGTAGTGGGCCTTCGACCTGCACCCAGGGGGAACGGGTGTAGTGGGCCCTCGGCTGCGCTCGAGGCGAACGGGTGTCGTGGGCCTTCGTCTGCGCTCGAGGCGCACGGAGGCAATCGTCCAGCTCCCCGCATCAACGGACTGGGTGAAGAGCCTTCGCGCACCGAATGATGCACCGCAACGCACGGTGACGTGGATCACGGCCCGCCACTGCAAGGATTGACGTGCGACCGAAACCGTCGCTACCTTCGCAGATACGCGGCCGTACGGAGCGGGGAGATCTTCGCCGGCGCGTATCCCGATCAATGCTCCGACCCGTCGATGACGGATGCAAGGACGCTTTCCCGATCGACCTGCGCGGACTCACGGCCCCGCCCCGCGGGACCAGGGAGGGCACATGTTCCGCAGCGCCATCGTTTTCGCAGCATGGCTCGTTGCCGGCGTCGGCAGCGCGCAGGCCGCGTCCGCCACCACCGGTGTCGCGTTCGTGCATGGCACTGGACACCAGACGAATGCCTACGCCGACTACTGGCAGGCCCCGATGGTCAACACGGTGCGCCAGGGGCTCGTGAACCAGGCGAATTACGTCGTCATCAATTGCGACTTCACGCAGTACATGTGGGACAGCCGAGCGGCCGGTTGCCTCGCCACGCAACTCGGCCAGTTCATCAGCACGCGCGGCATCACCGACCTCGTCGTGATCACGCATTCCAACGGCGGCAACGTGATGCGCTGGATCCTGTCGAATCCGACCTGGGACAGCCGCTATCCCGCGATCATCAGCCGCATCCGCTGGGTCAATGCGATCGCCGCATCGAGCGCGGGCACGCCGCTCGCCGACGCGGTCATCGCGGGCAACGTGTTCGAAAACGCGGTCGGATGGCTGCTGGGCTACCAGAGCGATGCGGTGCGCCAGCAGCAACGCAGCTGGATGGCCTACTACAACCAGAACAACCTGTACGGCACCAGCGGACGACCGTCGATGCCGAAGGGGTTCTGGAACATCGTCGGCACCGATGTGGAAAGCGCGGTGTGGGACGGCGACAGCTACTGCGGCGGCTACGCCGAGAACGTCGGCCTCGAAGTCACGCAGAACTGGCTCGCGAGTTGTTCGGATGGATTCATCGAGTGCAGCAGCGCGCGCGCGGCTGGATCGCTGTGGTTCAACGACGTCGACCGCACCGCGGGCGACGAACCGTTGAGCCACAACCAGAGCCGCCGCGCCTGCTTCGGGCTCGAAACCATCCTGCGCAACGACCTCTGAGGACGCGACCATGAACCTGCCGCACGTTCGCCCCGTTCCGCTCGCGCTCGCGCTCACGCTCGCGTTCGCAGGCTGCATCGACGCTGCCCACGCACAATCGGCGGCCGCACTGCGCCTGCTTCCCGCGACCTCCACCGACCAGGTCGTCGCGCGCGTGCTCGCGCCCGCGCCCGGTCAGCTCGCGACTTCCGACCTCGACCGCGCACCGGCGAACCTCTCGTGGCCGCTCGATCCCGATGCCACGCTCGATGCCCGCCCACGCCCCTACACGCAGGAAAGCCAGGAGTACTGGATCGACGCGGGGGAGTCCGCACTGCAGCACGGCGTGACACTCCCGCTCAGCGCCGCCGGCGCCGTGATCCGGCTCAGCCCGCATGCGTCCAATCCCGGTGCGCGCATCGAGGCACGCGACATCGAGTTGCGCGCGCCAGGGCCCCAGCTGCACGCGGGCGTGCTGATGCAGGCACTCGCGGATGAAGACGCATTGCGCGAAGCCGGCATGGATGTCCCCGCCGGCAGCGTCGCGTTCCGGCTCGATCCCGCCTTCCTCGCACCCCATGTCGAACTCGCGGTGCCGGCCGCGCACGGCGCGTGGCTCGTGCACGTGTACGAGCCGCACAGCAAGATCGTGCTCGCACTCGCGGCCGCGCGCGACGGCATCGCTGCAGGCGAAGGCGTGCGCGTGCATGCGCGCTTCCCCGCCGGCGTCGCCACTGCATCGATCGGCGGACTCCTGAGCTCACCGGATGGACACAGCCAGCCGGTGGAGTTCCTGCCCGACGCGAGCGGCGGCCATTCCGCATGGGTGGTGCCCGATCCCTCGCACGCGGGTGCGCGCGGATTGTGGGAGGTGCACGCGTTCGCGCAGGCATCGCAGCCGGGCGTGCCGCGCGATGCACGCACGTCGTTCTCGGTGTCGATGCCGGTTGCGCGACTCGACGGTCGCGTCGAACGCGTGCGCACGACCGTGCGCTCGCATCCGCTCGTGCTGCGCTTCGGCGTCGAGGCTGCCGCGGCGAGCCGCTATCAGCTCTCGGCCGTGCTGTATGGCCACGCAGCCGACGGCAGCGCGCATCCGACTGCAATCGCGCAGTCGGCTGCGTGGCTCGAAGCCGGCCGCGGCTCCGTCGACCTCGCGTTCGATGTGCCGAGCCTGTCGGTGGCCGGGCTTGGGCCGCCGTGGGAACTGCGTGACCTGCGGCTAATCAACCAGGCCGACCTCGGACTGCTCGAACGACGCGAACGCGCGCTCGTGTTGCCCTGATCACCAGCCCCCGTCGCTGCTTCAAAGTGATCCAGCGCCCATTAGACCGTTCGCGCTGAGCCGCAGCGGCCGCAAGACGCGGAGTCGAAGCGTATCGCGCGGCGCACCCGCGCACTGCCCTTCGACTCCGACCTTCGGCCTGCGCTCGGGACGAACGGACAGGCGGCGCTGCGCCAAAGTGCGGCAACGCCCCGCCAAACCTTTTACGCCGAGCGCAGCGGCCGCGGAGTCGAAGCGTCTCGTGCGACACGCCTGCGCACTGGTCCTTCGACTCCGGCCTTCGGCCCGCGCTCGAGGCGAACCAAGGGCAGAAAGGCTTCCTGCATGCGCTCAGGCAGAGCGGCGCGGGGCAGCGTGGCCTGCGCTCGGGCGGGAATGGACCGGAGGGTTGCGCATGAGGCGAACGCGCGGATGGGGTCCCGAGCCTGTTCGCCGCGATTCCGTCATGCGGGCGTCATGCCTGGAACGCGTTCGTCACCCGCGATTGAGGCTGCGCTAAGGGAAGCCGCATGCGGTCGCGCAGCGGACGCCGCACATTCGGCGCAAGCCGGCGCACTCGTGCGCTCGCATCCCGTCGCCAATCCGGAGCACCCATGCCCAACCGCTGGATCCCACGCGCCATGCTGCTGGCCGCCCTGCTGTCCACGCCCGGCTTCGCCGCCGATGGCGACCTCGACCCCGGATTCGGTGTCGATGGCGTCGCCTACCTGCCGCTGGACGGGATCGAAGGCCATGAGCTTCGCAGTCATGCGCTGATCGCGCTACCCGATGACAAGCTGCTGTTCGCAGGTTCGCGCAACCTGCTGATCGAGGGCAATCCCGACCCGCACATGCGCGCGACGCTCGCGCGCCTGGACGCCAGCGGCCAGCCCGACGCGACCTTCGGCACCGACCCGTCCAACCCGGGCCTCGTGGTGCTGCCCGACATCGCGGGGACCGGCATCCAGCAGGTCGAGGCGATGCAGCGTCTCGAGGATGGCTCGATCGTGCTCGCGGGCAGCGCGAACGCGTTCGGTCCATTGACGGGCTTCGTGATGAAGGTCGATGCCGATGGTCGCCTCGACGCAGGCTTCGGCACCGACGGCATCGTCACGATTGCTTCCACCTACCTGCACGCGCTGGTGCTCGACGACCAGGATCGCATCCTCGTCGCTGGCGAGCGCAGCGCCGACTTCGTGTCGAAGGGTTACGTCGCTCGCCTCGGTACAGACGGCCGCTTCGACGCGAGTTTCGGACCGAACGCCGACGGAACCTACCTGTTCGAGCCGCGCGGCGCGGACGAAAACGGGTACATCGCGGCGCTCGCGCTGGACGACGACGGCCGCGTCGTCGTGGCGGGCGCCTACGAGTCCTGGGGCCCGGGCATGGGCACCGAGTTCTCGATCGCGCGCCTCGACGCGAACGGCGCGCTCGATGCGACGTTCGCGGATGCGGGCTGGCGCGTCTTCCACATGCCCGACGACGTGTCGAACTTCAACGGCATCAATCGCATGCTGGTGCTGCCCGACGGGCGGTTGCAGCTCGCCGCTTACCGCATCGACGAGACGAGCGGCGTCGGCATCGTGCTCGCGCGGCTCGAAGCGGACGGGGCGACGGATGCGACGTTCGGCAGCGAAGGCTACCAGCGCATCGATGTCGCTGCGGAAGCATGGAACCGTTACCCGAGTGCGCTGCTGCGGCTGGACGACGGCAAGCTGCTCGTCGGCGTGAGCTATGCCTCGCCCGTGAAGCAGGAATTCCTCGCGTTCCGCACCGACGCGGGCGGTGTGCTCGATGCCGGATTCGCCGATGCGGGCGTGCTGCAGCTCGACCTCGCACCGGAAGGCATCTACAGCGACCTCACGGTGATGACGTTGCAGGGGGGCAAGCCGATCCTCGCGGGCGGCGCGATGCGTTCCACCGGCTCGCGCCTGGTCGACCTCGCCGCGGTGCGCCTGCAGGTCGGCGGCGAAGGCCCTGCCGACCTCATTTTCGACGACGGCTTCGAAGGCACGCCGGCCGAGCCCGTCACCAGCCACTACGACGACCTCGAGGAGAGCTTCCTCGGCACGAGCTACGCCTACAACGGCGTGACCTACCACGACGTCAACGGCATCGGCGGCGTGTTCCCCGACGGCTCGACCTTCGTGCCCGCGGATGTCGGCGACCAGGTCATCATCGAGAACGCGGGGCTGTTCTACAACGACTTCCCGCAGTGGGGCAGCACGCCGAACGTGATGACGTTCGGTACGACCTACGTCAACGGCAGCAACTTCTCGATCGGCGCGCTGGTGCGCGCGACGATGGACCTCGACACCGTCGCGACCGCGGTCGACGTGCAGCTCGCGTACTACGAGAACGGTCCGTGGGGCGGCATCGAGCTTCATCTCGATGCGTATCGCGACGGCAGCCTCGTCGGTTCGGACAGCTTCCCGATCAGCAACCTCGGCGGGCGCGACAACGTCACCACCGCGACGCTGGCCATTGCCGGCGTCGAGTTCGACTCTTTGCAGCTGCATGCGACCTACGACGGCCAACCGAGTGCGCCGCGCGTGATGATCGACGATCTGAGACTGACTCCGGCCTTGTAGGCTGGACGACCGAAGGTCGGCCGGCAGCTTCTCGCGCGTTCGTGCGAGGAGCGCCGGCCGCGCTCCGCGCGTCCAGCCTACGCCAGCACCGCAGGCTGGACGACCGAAGGGCGGCCGGCAGCTTCTCGCGCGTTCGTGCCAGGAGCGCCGGCCGCGCTGCGCGCGT
>DAIOWG010000069.1:0-11280 GCA_036758645.1 Dokdonella sp.
TGCAGCCATCGAGCTGGAAGCGTGCACGCAGTCGATCCCACGGCGACTGCACGACAGGCTCCACGGCCACTGGCAGCGGCGGCGGCGCGACCGGCAAGACCGCTGGTGCGTTCGGCGCGGGTGCCGGCACGCGCGGCTCCGGGCGTGGCGCCTGCACTGCGCACGCGCCGAGCAGCAGCGCGAGAGCACCCGCGCAGGCACGATGGGCAAGCCTCATCGCGCCGGCGCCCGGAATGCGTCCTTGCGTTCGCGCAAGGCCGCGAAGCGCTCGGTGCGCGAGCCTGCGCCGAGCGCACCGACCAGCGCCGGCGCATCGATGCGAAGGAACGGGTTGCAGGCGAGTTCGTCGGCGAGCGTCGAAGGCAGCGTCGGCTCACCGCGTGCGCGCAACGCGTCGCACTCGGTCGTGCGCCTCGCGAGCGCCACGTTGTCGGGCTCGATCGTGCGCGCGAACGCGCAATTGGCGAGCGTGTACTCGTGGCCGCAACAGATGCGCGTGGTCGCCGGCAGCCTGGCGATGCGGTCGAGCGAATCGAGCATCTGCGCGGGCGTGCCTTCGAACAAGCGCCCGCATCCGACGCTGAAGAGCGTGTCGCCGCAGAACAGCAGGCCGTGGCCGTGGAACGCGACATGGCTGGTCGTGTGGCCGGGTACCGCGATCACGTCGAACGCGAACGCGGGCCTGTCGAGTTCGACGCGGTCGCCCGCGCCGACGCGCCGATCGGCCGAAGGAATACGCGGGTCGACCGGCGCGACGATGATGGCGCCGGTATCGTCCGCGAGCGCGGCGGCGCCGCCGATGTGGTCGGCATGGTGATGGGTCAACAGGATCGCACGCAGGTGCAGCCCGCTGCGCGCGAGCGCCGCGCGCACCGGCGCCGCGTCGCCCGGGTCGACGACGACGGCATCGCGATCCGCATCGGCCATCAGCCAGACGACGTTGTCCTCGAACGCGGGCAGGGCGGTGAGTCGTGGCTCGCTCATCGGGCGCGACTATAGCGGCGGCATGGGCGCGATGGGGTTAAGTGCGTGTTCCGGGGCGGGGCCTCCCCGCGTATGCCCGGGGCTTGTGGGAGCACCTCGGACTCGATGAAGCGTGCAACAAGCCCGGGGCTGAGGCGCCTGCCACCACAGCCCGGGCCGAAGCACCGCGCTCGCAACGCAGGGTTGAAGCCGGTTCTCGTGAGAGGGACTTCGGTTCCGATCAAACGCGCGAGAAGCTCGTTGCTGGACCCCTCCCACCAGAGCTCGCCATCGAAGGCCGGCGCGAGGCGCCTCGCCCACCCGCTTGCGTGCCTGCGGATCGGGGTACACTCCCGCGCTGCATTCCGACGCACGTCCTCGCCGTGATCGCTGTCGCCGACAACCTGTTCGCACTCGACGAGTTCGACGCGCTGCTGCGCGAGGAACTCGTCGACGCGGTCGCGTTCGCGGCGAACCACCCCGCAGGGCGCGCACTCGCGATCCATGCGTGCGCGGCGAACCGCGGGCTGCCGATCGACCTGCGTCATCCGCTCACGTTGCGACTGCATGTCGAGCGCGAGCGCCTCGCCGGCGACGTCGCCTGCGCGCCCGAGGCCTTGCCGTTCGAAAACGAAACGTTCCAGTTCCTGCTGGTGCAGCATGCGGGCGACGTCCTCGCCGAGTGCGACGACCTCGCGCGCGAGTGCGCACGCGTGCTGCTGCCGGGCGGCACGCTGCTCTGGTACGGGCTCAACCGATGGAGTCCGTGGGTCGCCTGGCTGCGCTGGCGCAGCCGCGGGATCCGTGCGCCGAACGCGGTCACCGCGGAGTCGATGCGGCGGCGCCTGGTGCGGTCCGGACTCGCGGCCGGCACGCCCGCGCACGTCGGCAAGTGCTGGCCCGGTGCTGCGCGCGTGCAGGGCGTGGAACGCGACGGACTGGCCGCGCCGATGCGCAGCGCGTGGTCGATCGTCGCGACCAAGCGACGCGAAGTACTGACGCCGCTGCGCCCGCGCCATCGGCGTCGCATCGCGATCAGCCCTTCGCTCGCGGCACCGAGCCGGCGTGCGAGCGCATGAGTGCAGCCGCGGTGCCCGCCGCGCAGGTCCAGCTGTTCACGGATGGCGCCTGCCTCGGCAATCCCGGTCCCGGTGGCTGGGGCGTGCTGTTGCGTGCAGGGTCGCGCGAACTCGAGCTCAGTGGCGGCGAAGCGGCGACGACCAACAATCGCATGGAACTGATGGCCGCGATCGCGGGCCTCGAGGCGCTGAAGCGCCCCTGCGAGGTGGTGCTGACCACCGATTCGCAATACGTCAAACTCGGTGTGGAGCAGTGGATGGCACGCTGGCGCGCGAACGGTTGGCGCACGAGCGACCGCAAGCCGGTCAAGAACCAGGACCTGTGGGAGCGGCTCTCCGCCGCGCTGGCCGGACACCGCGTGACCTGGCACTGGGTGAAGGGCCATGCGGGGCACGCCGAGAACGAACGCGTCGACATGCTCGCGCGCGAGGCGGCGTTGGCCGTGCGGGGGTTTGCCGACCAGACATGAGGGTCGCGGATGCGATTCGATTCGCGCCAAAGGCTCGGGTTGGAAGTCCCTCCCGCAAGACCCCGCTGTCGACGCGTCGGGTGACGAGGGCCCGGTTCCGCGACAGACTCAGGCGATGACGTTCCGGCTTCGCGTTGTTCGCAACGCCCATTCCCATCCCCATTCCCCATTCCCCATTCCCCGACATGCGCCAGATCCTGCTCGACACCGAAACCACCGGCCTCGAAGTCCAGCGCGGCCACCGCGTGATCGAGATCGGCTGCATCGAGCTCGTGCAGCGCCGTCGCACCGGGCGCGAGTTCCATACCTACCTCAATCCTGATCGCGCGATCGACGAGGGCGCGCGTGCAGTCACCGGCATCGACGAGGAGATGCTGCGCGACAAGCCGCGCTTCGGCGAGATCGCGGCGGAGTTCCTCGCGTTCATCGACGGCGCCGAGCTGATCGCGCACAACGCGGCGTTCGACATCGGCTTCCTCGATGCCGAACTCGCGCGCGCGGGGATCGCGGAGACGCGGCTGGCCGAGCGTTGCAGCGTGCTCGACACGCTCGCCCTCGCACGCGAGAAGTTCCCGGGCCAGCGCAACAGCCTCGACGCGCTGTGCAAGCGCCTCGGCGTCGACAACAGCCATCGCGAACTGCACGGCGCGCTGCTCGATGCGGACCTGCTCGCCGAGGTCTATCTCGCGCTGACCTCGGGGCAGGGCGCGCTCGGTTTCGACGACGAAGGCGGCCTCGGCGAAGCCGCGGCCGCGATCGAACTCAGCATCCGCGTGCGTCCGCGCGTGCTGCGCGCGCTCGACGCCGAGATCGTCCTCCACGAAGCCCGTCTCGCCGCGATCGACAAGGCCAGCCGTGGCGCCTGCGTCTGGATGCGCCTGTCGGCCCGGAATCCGGAGATCGACGCAGCAGCAGGCGCCTGAAACGCGCAGCACACCGGCGCACCGCGCAGGTTCCCCCGCCGGGCGCTCCGCGTGCCCGGTGTTTCAATCCGTGGCCCCTGGCGAAATCCCGGACCGAAGGCTCATCGCGCGCGGACGAGGATCACCGTGACGTTGTCGGAGCCGCCGCCGTCGAGCGCGGCAAGGATCAGGTGGTCGACGCATTCCTGCGCGCTGAGGTCGGTGCGACCGACGATCGAGGCGATCGTGGTGTCCTTGACCTCCTCGGTGAGGCCGTCGCTGCAGAGCAGCAGCTGCATGCCGGGCTTGAGCTCGCCGCGCACGCTTTCGACGCGCAGCGCCTGCGGGTCGGTCACGCCGAGCGCCTGCGTGACCACGTTGCGGTGCGGGTGGTGGCGCGCCTGCTCGGGCGTGATCGCGCCCTGGTCGATCAGTTCCTGCACGTAGGAATGGTCCTGCGAGATCTGGCGCAGGCCGTCGTTCCAGAGGTAGATGCGGCTGTCGCCGACCCATGCGACCTCGAACGCATCCGGCGCGCCGAGCCGCACCGCGGCGATCGTCGTGCCCATCGGCAGTGCTTCGGAGCGGCGCGTCGAGTGACGGATGATCTCCTCGTCCGCGAGCTGGATCGCCTTCACGAGCTCGCTGCCATTGCGCACCTCGCGCACCAGCGTGTCGCGCGCGAGCGCGCTCGCGACTTCGCCGTGTTCGTGCCCGCCCATGCCGTCGGCGACCAGCCACAGTCCGATGTCGGCATCGGCGTAGTAGGTGTCCTCGTTGTGCTCTCGGCGCAGGCCGACGTGCGTGCTGTGTCCGAACTCGATCATGCGCGGGGCGGAGCTCCTGAAAGACCGGCGCCTCTTCGGGACGCGTTCGGCCCTTTCTGGCGCCGTGACGCCATAGCATGCCGCCGAGTTCGCAGGATGCGCAAGCCGCGATGCGGGCCGGGGTTCGCCTGCGGTCAGCATGATGCCGACGGCTGGCGACTCGCGGCACAACCGAAAGGCGGTCCTGCTCAGCGCGCCGAAGTGCCGAGCGTGCGTTCGACCGCGGCGACGAACTCGGGATCGGCCTCACCAAGCCGTTCGGTGCGCGCGACGATCCGGCCTTCGGCGTCGAGCAGCACCAGTACGCTCGCATGGCTGAACTCGCCGTCCTCGAGCTGCTTGTACTGGATGCCGAGCAGCGCAGCGAGGCGACGCACGTTCGCCTTGTCGGTGCGCGCGAGGCGCCACCCCGGTGCGGCCAGCTTGCGCTTGTCGGCGACGCGCGCGAGCGCCTCCGGCGTGTCGCGGTCGGGGTCGAGGCTGATCAGCAGCACGTCGATGTGGTCTCGTTGCGCCTCGGGCAGCGCATGGCGCGTCTTCTGCACGGTGTCGATGATGAGCGGGCAGACGAACTTGCACGAGCTGTAGAACATGCTGACGATGCGCGCGCGCCCGCGACCGTCCGCGAAGCCGAAGGTCTCGCCGTCCTGGCCTGCCAGCGGTGCATCGAGGTGGTAGAGCGAGTCGCCTGGCAGCGCGGCCGCGGCGGGATCGGCCGCGACGGCGGGCGCCGCGGCGAAGAGGAGCAGCGCCGCGAGCGCGGCGGTGGCGAAAGCCTTCACGGCGTGGTACCTCCATCGCGGGCACAGCGGAAGCCGAGGTTGTTGGTGGTGTCGTTGGCCTGCAGCGACGACATCATCGCCACGCGCATCAGCAGCGCGTAGTTGTCGCGGTCGCGCAGGCTCATCGCGGCCGCGCCGCAGAACTTGAGGCGATCCGGATCGTTCTGGTCGCGGCTGTCGGAGGTGACCATCATCGCGCCGAAGTCGTCGACCCACTCCCACACGAGGCCGTGCAGGTCGCGCACGCCGAAGAGATTCGGATCCCCGCCGACCGAGCCCAAGGCCGTGTTCGACGGCTTCGAGTACCAATCGAGCATGCTCTTGCGCCAGGCCGGATCCTTGCGCGCGTCCTCGAGCGTGGCACTCGCGGAAGCCGCGCGTTCCCATTCGAGCCAGGTCGGCAACCGCGCGCCTTCCGACTCGCAATAGGCCTGCGCGGCGAACCAGCTCACGCGCGTGACCGGCTGTGCCGGCAACGCGTCGGCACCGGTTTCGAGCGCGGCCTTCCAATGGCTGAGATAGCGGTTGTCCGCGAACACCGACGGCACGCGGTCGCGTCGCCACTCCGGATGCGCCTGCACGAACGCGAGGAACTGGGCATTCGTGACAGGCGTCGTGCGCAGCGAATACGCGGCGATCGACTCGGGTGGCGTGCCGGGTTCGGATTCGATCACGCTGAGGAACGAGGTTGCAGGAATCGCGGCGTACTCGGGCGGTGCGGGCGCCTGTGCGCCCGCACCGCCCGCCGACATGCATGCGGATGCGACCAGCGCGCACAACCGCAACCGCCGTGGCAGGTGCCGGCTTGTTGCAGGTCGAGTCGTGTGGTCGCGTCGCATCACGATCAGTGCTCGGCCTGGGTCGCGTTCGGATTCTCGGCGCGCGATGCGGCGGCTTCATCCTTGGTCACGCGGCCGCCCGGGTTGCCCCAGCTGTTGAGCACGTAGGTCGAGATGTTCGCGACCTCGTCGTCGGTGAGCTGGTTCATCGGCGGCATCACCGAGTTGTACTCGACGCCGTTGACCGTGACCTTGCCGCTGACGCCGTGCAGGATCGCATCGATGAGGCGCTTGGGGTCCTTCGCGAAGTAGTCGGACTTCGCGAGTGGCGGGAACACGCCCTCGAGGCCCTGGCCATTGACCTGGTGGCAGACCGAACAGGTACCGGTGAACAGCACCTGGCCCGCCGCGACCTGTTCTTCCTGCGTCAGCGTGCCCGCTGCGTGCGCCTTGGCGGCCGTGCTCACGGCGGCGAGATTCGGTTCCGCCCGGTCGCCGATGTAGACCGAGTCGACTTCCTTGCCCGAGTAGATCGCCTTGTCCTCGGGTCCTTCGACCTTGAGGATCGCGAGTGCGCCCTTGTTGAATGCGCGGAAGATCGAGTGGTCGACCAGCACGTAGCTGCCCGGCACCTCGGTATGGAACTCGACCGTGGCCGCGCCGCCCGCCGGGATCAACGTGGTCTGCACGTTCTCCTGGTAGTGGGTACCGCCTTCCTGCTGCACCTTGTCGAAGATCTCGCCGATCACGTGGAAGCTCGAGATCAGGTTGGGGCCGCCGTTGCCGACGAACATGCGCACCGACTGCTGGGTCTTCGCGGTCAGCGCCTTGTCGCCCGTGAGCGCGCCTTCCGCGCCATTGAACAGCACGTAGGTCGGGTTCTCGTCGATGCCCTTTTCCATGTCGAACGGCTGGTGGCCTTTCTCGCGGTACTTGCCGGTCGTGTAGAAGTCGCCCTGCATCACGTAGTACTCGTGATCCACCGGCTCCAGGCCTTCCGGCGGCTCGACCAGGATCAGGCCGTACATGCCGTTGGCGACGTGCATGCCGACCGGCGCGGTCGCGCAGTGGTACACGTACAGGCCCTGGTTCAAGGCCTTGAACGTGAACTGCGACTCATGGCCGGGCGCGGTGAAGCTCGACGCCGCGCCGCCACCCGGACCGGTGACGCCGTGCAGGTCGATGTTGTGCGGCATCTTGCTGTCGGGCGCGTTCTTGAGGTGGAATTCGACGGTGTCGCCCTGTCGCACGCGGATGAAGCTGCCGGGGACGGTGCCGCCGAACGTCCAGAACGTGTAGGTCACGCCTTCGGAGATCGGCATGTCCTTCTCGATCACCTCGAGTTCGACGATGACCTTCGCCGGGTAGTTGCGGTTGGTCGCCGGCGGCACGTGCGGCGGCGAGGTCAGCACGGCATGGATCGGCTCACCCTGCGGCGGGCCGAAGTCGCCGCGCGCGGATCCGCCCGTCACGCTGGCCTTGACGCCTTCGGGCGCACTGGCCTTCGTGTCGGCCGGTGGATTGGCGGCGTTTCCGCCCGAGTCGCAGCCGGCGACGGCGGCCGCAACGGCGATGGTGCAGATGAGCAGCAGGCGGTTCATGGATTCTCCCTTGAAAACTTGGTGATTCAAACGTCTGCAGCAGTCTTGCGCAGGGGATGGTACCCGACCCTGACACACGTCAAGCACGCTGCGCTGCAGCGCCCGCGCCCGTGCGGCGCGAAGTCGCATCATGCGGATGCGATGCCGAACGCGAGCGTACCGAGGAAGGCCAGGTTGACCAGCAGCAGCCCGGCCATGAGCGGGCGGCCGAACGCGATGCCGCCGCTGCCGAACGCGGCCACGCACTTGGTGACGGAATTGGCCGCGAACGCGGCGCCGACAGCCATCAATCCCTGCTGTTGCGGCAAGCCCGATTGCGTGCTGAGCTGCCCGATCGATGCAGCGGCCGCGTGCACGTCGGCGAGCGCGGCTGCGGCGGCTGCGAGGATCACGCCGCCGTCGCCGATCCAGCGATACAGCACGGCCGACAGCAGCAAGGCAACCGCCATGATCGCCGCGAACAGCAGTGCATGGCGGATGTCGAACGGCCGGCTGCCGGCGAGCGCGGACTCGTGCCGGTCGGCAAGCGCACGCGCCCGCAATCCGTACGCAAGCGCCACCAGCGCGGCGACGCCGCCGCCGACCCCGAGCGCAGGCAGCAACGCGCGCAACAGGTTTGGCGCGAGCGCGCCGATCACGATGCCGAGCTGGATCACGGTCGGCACGTTGGAAAGCAGCGCCGCGGCCACCGCGGGCCGATGCGCTGCGGGCATCGCACGCGCGCGCTGTCCCATCCCCGCGATCGTCGCGGTGCTCGACACGAATCCGCCGAGGAAGCCTGCGAGCAGCAGCCCGCGACGCGCGCCGAGCGCGCGCAGCGCGATGTAGCCCGCGGCGTTGATCGCCATCACGAGCACCACCAGCAGCCACAGCATGCGCGGGTTCAGTACGCCGAACGGATCGATCGGGCGATCGGGCAGCAGCGGCAGCACGATCAGCGCCGACGCCGCGAGCAGCAGCAGGTCGCCGAGTTCGGCGTCGGTGAGCACCTGGCGCGTGAAGCGGTGCAGCGTCTGCTTGCTCTCGAGCAGGATCGCGGTCGCGACGAACAGCGCGGCGGCGAGTTGCGCCTGCGTGTGCGCGAGCGCGCCGAGCAGGAACACGAGCACCAGCGTGACTTCGCTGGTCAGGCCGGGGTCGTGTTCGCGCGAGCGCTGGTACGAGCCGTACGCGAGCGCCGCGGTTGCCGCGATCCCGACGCCGACCGCCGCCGTGCCGAGCAGCGCTGCGACAAGACCGGACACCGCCGCGAGCGTGAACGTCCGCACGCCGGCGGCGCTGCGCTCGGCCGCCGCCCGCTGGTCGCGCTCGCGCTCGATCCCGACCAGCAGGCCGCCGCCGAACGCGGCGAGGAAGGCGTACAGCAGCGCGTGCTCGAACCCGTTCATGCGTTCAATGGACGAACCGCCCGAGGAAACCCCAGGGATCGTGTGCACGCGCGACCGACACGATGAACGCGTACACGAACAAGGCCGTGAAGTACGCCACGACCTGCGCCGTGCGCGTGCGCCCACGCTTCAGCGCGATCGTGCCGAGCACGATGTACACCAGCAGCAGCACCACCTTGACCGTCAACCAGTGCTGCACGAATGGATACGCGTGCAGCACCGCCACCAGCATCAATGCACTCGCGAGCAGCACCGTGTCGATCGCGACCGAAGCGACGCGCAGCCCCACGTGATGGGTGGATCGCGACCGCGCGAGCATCATGACGCCGCGCAGCATGAACAGGCTGCCCGACAGGATCACGCTGAGGATGTGGACGGACTTGATCTGCGGATAAAACTCGATCATCGGACGCTGTCACCCCTGGAATCGAGCGCAGCGTAACCCGCGACGCCGAATCGCTCCAGTCACCGCGGCGGAGCGCAGCACCGGCAACTTTCCTCGCTTCCGTCCTCGCGCCGGTTCGTGCGAATGCGATCTGACCCGATCGCGCGCATCGTTGGCCGGACGACCGAAGGTCGGCCGGTGCTCCTGGCGCGTGCCCCATGTGCAACGGGTTGTTGCGTGCGTCGAACGGAGACGGCGACGAAGGAACGGCTGGCTGTTCCGCCGGCGGTCGCCAGCGCACGTCCTGCCCATTGCGTCAGGTCGCAGGCCACGGCCACGCGCCAAGCGATCCCGCTCATCCGGGCTTTCCATCCACTCGCGGAGTCAGGAATATCCATGCAGACCGCACCACCCAGGGCAGGAACGCCACGAGCCACCCAAACGCTGCAACCACGAGCCACAGCGCCGCATTCGGCCCCACCTCGGCATGGATGCGCACGAGCGCGACCACCTGCAGCAGCGCGAACGTGATCCACGGCACCACGCCCATCTGCAGCGGCCGCCCCGAATGCCCTTGCGTCACGCGCGTGACCATTGCCACGAGCATCGATCCGAAGAACCCGATCGCAAGTGCATGCACCGGCGCGCGTCCGAACAGGAATCCCTGGTCGAGGAACGCAAGCAGGCTTTGCGCCGCGTACAGTCCGAACGCGATCGGCAGCCAAAGGAACGCGAGGTGCAACGCTGCGAGCAGCCCGGGCTTCATGCATTTCCACGGCTGCCAGCCGATCCAGTGCGCAAGGAACAACAGCGCGAGCGGCGCGTCGGCGAGCCACAGCCAGTCCTGCCGGTGCGTGAGGTCGAGGAACAGATGCGCGAGCAGCAGGGCCCACAGCAGCGGCAGGCTCCAGGCCGGCTTGAACGCGCGGTAGCCAGGGCCCACGACGGTCCCGCTGAAGAACGGCACCATGCGATGGCAGACCGTGAAGTAGATCGGGACCAGCAATGCGAACGTGCCGAGTCGCATCGACACGTACGCAAGTTGCCAGGGTGCACCGAGCGCGAATGCACCGAACGCCGCGAGCCCGCACGCGCCCAGCACGAGCGCCGCGTAGCAGGACAACGCGTGCCGATCCTTCGCACCGTTGCGTACGAGCACGCCGCCGAGCGCGATCAGCCCCGCGATCCACCCGGCGAGCATCAACCCGACGCCCGCGAGCAACAGCGGCTTCAGGTCGAGCAACCCGACGTGCGCGAGCAGGTAACCACCGAACATCCCCACGAACACCGGCACGTACTGGCGCCGCTGCAAAGGTGGCTGCCCCAACCATCGCGGAAACACCGTCAGCAGGAACCCGAAGATGAAGGGCACCAGCATCCCGTACTGCGTGAACACCGCATGCGCCCAGCCCGCGGGCACCGGCGCAACGGGGAACGCGTGCCCGAAGTAGCCCGCGCCCAGGAAACACGCCCACCAGAGCATCGAGACGATGACCGCGCTCGCGCCCGCGAAGAACATCATGCGATGCGGCGCGCTCGCGAGCAGCGAAGGCAGGTCGGCCAGCGCCGCGGCGAGCGATCGCTCCGTCGAAGCCCCGGAAGGTGCCATGTCAGCCTCCCGAATCGTCGTCCCCGCCTCCACGCGCAACGGAATCCCGTGCACCCGATTCGTGCCGCCAGTTCGTTCGTTCATGCGCGCAAGTGTGAATCACTCGCGTTTGGCGTTCCTTGATCCGCGTCAGCGACAGGGGCGGGCGGGAGATTGGAGTGGGGACAATGCGACGGGGCCGATGAAGCTGAACTGCCAACCCACAGCGAGACGGGCGCTCCAGCGCCAATACGGTCGGCATCGGCGTGGAACGAGTTTCGAACAGCCCCGAAAAGGCGACATTCGCGCGCGCATGCAACGCGCCGATTACACCCGCGATTTCGCCGGATAAATGGTTACCGCTCCGAAAACGCAGGATTGCATTGGCCCATTCCAACCAGGCACTGCATTGCCGCCGCGCCAACTCGTTGATCGAGGGCTGGATTCTTCCTTGACGGGCGGCGCGTCTTCCTGAACGATGCCGTGCAACACCCCGGATCCGGGGTCTACTTGTAG
>DAIOWG010000070.1:0-11159 GCA_036758645.1 Dokdonella sp.
ATAGAAGCGCTTGGTCGGGAACGTGACCACCCAGTCGGTGTTCGCGCCGAGGTCCGGATTCACGAGGTACTCGTTGTACAGCGCGTCGGCAGTGAACACGGCGCTGACCGCGTCGATACCAGCGGCGTAGTCGAGCGTCAGCAGCGTGCCGTCACCTTCGAACACGTAGGCAATCGCGCCGCCCGCGACGGAGCCGATCGAGTTGGCCTGCGCCAGCGACGGGGTCAGACCCGACGAGCCCGAGAACAGCTGGACGTCGGAGAAGCCCTGGATCGCGTCGGCGTTGTAGCCGAAGAACGTACCCTCGCCGACGTTGACGATCGCACCCGAGCCGAACAGGCCGCCGGTGGGTTCGTCGACGTAGTTGCCGGCGTTGGTGTTGCCGATCACGTTCGCGGTACAGGCAGGAACGCCCTCGCCCGGAGCGCCGGTCTGGTCGTGCGTCACGGCGGCTTCGAGCGGGCTGCCCGGAGTCACCATGCCCATCTCGATCAGCTCCATGTAGCCTTCACGCGTACGCGTGATGTCCTGCGGGCCGCTGTCCTTCGGGAACACGCTGCCGCCGTTGTAGGCCTCGGCACGGAACGGAGCACCGCCCGCCGGGATCGGCGGCCAGGTGCAGCTGGTGTCGGTCGTGAAGACCGCGGCGCCGCCCTCGTCGCTGAGCTGGCTGACGCGGGCCGTCCAGACGTCCGCTGCCGACAGGTACAGGTTGAAGTCGAGCACTTCGCGGCTGTTGTAGCCTTCGAGGAAGCGCACCTTCACGGCCTTCGCGAACTCGAGGTCGGTATTGACGACCGAGAACAGGGAGTCCTGGCTCTTGTTGACCGTGTAGTACGGGTAGATCAGAACCTGGCCAAGACCGTCCGGATTGAGTTCGACGGCGCTCGCCAGGCCCGCGAAGCCAGCGACGCCGGCGATACCGGCGACGACGGCAGTCGTCAAGCTGTTCTTCTTCATCGCAACACTCCTAATTTTGACCACAGGGCTTTTTGCTTTACCGCCAACCTTGCTCCGGTCATGCAGGCTCGGCCCTCGCGGGCAGGGCAAGGTTAGGCAACAGCGCTGCCATGTTAAGGCAAAGGAAAGAGGCGTGCAATCCTTTTTCCCCCAACCTCTTATTGGCCGCGAATTCAATCACTTGGAAGAAAAAACCACTCCCCGTCAACGAGCAGCCATGTCTCGCCTTGGGTACGGGTTCCCTCGACCGGCTTGCCCCCTGCACCGGGCATCAGGACCGAGTAGGTCACATCGACTTCGACCTTGCAGCGCTCCGCGTCACACTCCTTGGACTTGAACTTGGCGTCCTTCCACTGCACCGGACGTGAATTCATCGCTGCGGCGTAGTCCTCGCGCGTGCGCGTGCTGCGCACACCGGGCGTGAGGTAGTCGTAGGCCTTCTCCGCCTGATGGGCAATCAGGTGGTTCCAGCGCTCGACCGAACGCGTGTCGACGGTGTCGGGGTTGGTCTTGTCGACGCAGCCCGCGAGCGCGAGCAGCAGGCCGCAGGCGATGCCGATGCGTGGAAGATCAGTTCTCATTCGGCAGGTCCTCTTGCGGCTTGGCTTCTTCGATCGGGTAGGTACGGGCAGCTTCATCGGCAGGCGCTCTCTCCACTCCGACGGATTCCCGCGCTCGCAGCGGCTGCAATGATTCGAACTGCCGGCTGTAGTCCTCGGTCATTTGCCGCCCCTCGTCGATGGTGGAAATCACGCGGGGCGTGATGAGGACGATCAACTCCGTACGGGCCTTGTCGACACTCGAGTTGCCGAAGAGATGTCCTACGACGGGAATCTTACTCAGTAGCGGTATACCGGTCTGGCCGTTCCCTCGCGTGTCCTGGATCAGTCCTCCGAGGAGCAAGGTTTCCCCGCTCTGGACCGCAACCTGCGTCTGCAACTGCCGCTGCGAGATGGCTTGATTGCCGCTGGCATCGGCCACGCCCGTCGGCGAGCTGACCTCCTGGGCAATATCGAGGTATACGAGCCCACCCGGGTTCACGCGCGGCGTGACAGCAAGTGTGATGCCGGTGTTTAGATACTGCACGCTGCCATAGCGTTGGTCGCCGGCGTTCAAGCCGGTGGTCACGTACATTTGCTGCACCGGAATCTGCTCGCCGACGTTTATCTGCGCTTCCTGGTTGTTGGCCACCACGAGAGACGGTGCAGCCAGCGTCTTGGATTGATCATTGAACTGGAGCGCCTGCAATGCGACTTCGAAATTGCTGTTGAGGAAAGAATAGAAGAATCCGCCGTTGTTCACGGGCGCCACGTTGCCCCGCGCACCCAACGACAGCCTCTGTCGGTCCCACCGATTGCCGGAGTATTCAATCGGATACCGCCCGTTCTCTTGCGCGGATCCCGTGACCGTTCCCATCAGGCCCTTCAAGTACCATTGGACTCCATACGACAATTTGTCGGTCAGCTTCACCTCGAGGATCTTCGCCTCGATCTGCACCTGCAACGGCACCACGTCGAGCTTCTTGATCGCGGCTTCGATCTGGTCCCACTCGATCGGCGTCGCCTGCACCATCAGCTGGTTGTTCTCCTCGATCGCGGAGATGCGGATGTTGGTGTCCTTGTCGCCACCACCGCCGGCGGCCGGTGCGCTCGGCGTGGCGGCTGCGGGCGCGGCCTTGTCGTCCGCCTGCGTGCGCAGCGAATTGCCGTAACTCATCGAATTGCCGCCGCGACCGCCGACGCCGCCGATCGTGACCGGGCGCAGGCCCTGGCCGACGCGGCCCGACGTGCTGCTGCGGCGCGATCCGCCCGAGGTGCCGAGGAAGATCTGGCTCAGGTAGTCGGCGAGGTCCGGTGCCTTCAGGTTCTTCACGTTGTAGACGTACAGCTGCACCGAATTCTCGGCGCCGCCACGGTCGAGGCGGCGCAGCCATTCCTCCGCCTGCTTCAGGTATTCCTGCTGCGGCGTGATCACGATCATCTGGTTGGTCTGCTCGATCGGCATGAAGCGGAACATGCCGGCCAGCGGCGACTCGCCCTTGCTGCCGAACAGCAGGTCGAGGTCGGGCATCAGCTTGGTGACTTCGACGTGCTGCATCGTGAACACGCCGATCGACATGCCGCCGAGCCAGTCGACGTCGAACGTGTCGATCGTGCGCTGGTAGTTCTCGAGTTCGGACGGGTTGCCCGCGAGCACGAGCAGGCTGCGGTTCGGGTCGATGCTGACGAACGCATCGGGCTTCGCGTAGGGCTTGAGCAACTTGGCCATCTCGCTCGGGGAGATGTATTCGAGCGGGAAGATGCGCAGGCCGTAGCCGGGTTGCTGGGTCGCGCCGATGCGCGGCGTGAGCTTGCCCGGGATCGCATCCTTGGACTGCAACACGATGTAACGCCCGCCTTCACGCACGAGCGCGTTGCCGGTCCATGACAGCAACATCTCGAGCACCGGCATCGCGTCTTCGCGGCGGATCGGGCGCGAGGTCGAATAGGTGACGTTGCCGCTGACGTTCGGCGCGATCGTGTAGTTCTCCTGCAGCATGTCGCCGAGGATCGCCTTGACCACCGCCTGGATCGGCTGCGATTCGAAATTGAACGTGACCTGGCCTTCCCCGCCGCGCTCGCCGCGCGGCGGTTGCACGGTGAAGAACTTGCCGGTGCCGACCTCGATCTCGGGCGGCGGCAGCGCGCGATTCGCATCGGTCTCGGGCGAGATCGCGATGCTGGAGACGATGTCTTCCGGAGGCGCCACCGGCGTCTTCTTCAGGATCGTCTCGGTGGTCAGGATGTCGGCATCCTGCTTGCGCACGCTGCCCGGCGTGCTGCAGCCTGCCAGCAGGGCCAGGCCCAGGGCGATCAGGAACGGGATCAGTCGCACGTGGCTCACTCCATCACTTCTTCTGTTGCGCAGCTTCGCCGCGCAGGCGTTCGGCATCTTCGCGCATCTTGCGCCGACGTTCCTCGATGCGCTGTGCGAGGTCGGCGTTGGCGTCCTGCTTCTGCGCGGGTGGTTGGGCGTTGCGCGTGGCGGCCGGCGCGGCGCCGGGCCGGCGCCCGCGTTGCCGCGGCGGAGGCGGCTGCGCGACCGAGGTCTGGAGTTCGACTTCCGTGGTCTCGTTCGCCGCGTTCCTGAACACCGCGCCACGCGGCTTGACGTCGACGAGGGTCCAGCTCGCCTGTTCGCCTTCCAGCGGCATTCCGACCCGCAGCGCGACCGGTTGGTTCCGCGTGAGGTCCTGCAACATCGCGATCTTCACGTCGCGATCGAGGATCACCCCGGTCAGGATCACGCTGAGCGGGCTCGGTGGCGGCGCTTCGTCTTCGCCCGAAGCCGCCGCATCCACCGGCGTCGGCTCGCGGTCGTCGTTGAACAGCGGATGGCGCGAGATCGCCGCGAATGCGGATTCCGGCGGCAATTGTACCGGCGTATTGTCGATGCGTCCGACTCCGCCGCGTTCGACGTCGCCGGCCACGTCGTCCGACCAGCCGTAGCCGCGGCCGAACCCCGCATACTGCAGCACCGCGAGCAGCAGCAGGCCGCCGCAGATGCCGCCCAGCGTGTGCGTCGCGAGTCGCGCCGTGCGCACGTTCACTTGGGCGTCTTCCCGGGCTGGCGCAGGTAGCCCGAAAGATTGAAGCGCACGTCGAGCGGGTTCGGCGCGACCTTCACGCCGGGAGGCGAATAGGACTGCTGCTTGTAGATCATCACCTGGTCCACGAACAGGTAGGGCTTGCCGTTCTCCAGGTCGTAGAGGACCGCTGCGAGCGGCTCGAGGTCGCATTTCAGGCGCGCCTGCACCGTCACGCGCTTGTAGAGTTCTTCTTCACCGCTGTTGAAGCTCTGGGTGCTGACGTTCTGGCAGCGCTTCTCGTCTTCGACGTGGTCGCTCATCGCCTGCTTGAGACGCTGGATCAACGCAGCCGACGCCGCATTCGGATCGGTCTCCGCAAGGAACGCGCGGTTGCCCTGCTCGTACGCGCGGACTTCCGCGAGGCGCTGCTCGATCTCGGGCCTTGCCCCGATCGCGGTGCGATAGCGCAACTGCTGGTCACGCAGGTCCTGCATTTCGTTCGCGTACTGCAGGTGCGGCTCGACGAACCACCAGTGCACGCCGAGCAGGTAGCCGAGCAGCAGCACGATGAGCAACAACACGACCGCGAGGAAGCGACCGTCCCTGGGTTTGGCCGGACTAGTCGCCATTGGTATCCCCGCCCTGGTCGGCATCGACGGTGGCGGCCGCGGCTTCGGGCTTGACCCTGGCCGGGCGGTCGACCGCGGTCGGCTTGCGCGGTGCCGGCTTCGAGCGTGCGGGCAGCGCCGTCGCAGCGGCAGCGGGTTTCCCGGCGGCCGCCTTGCCCTCGCGCGCCTGCGCCGACAACGGTTTCGCCGGCGGCTTTTCAGCCAGCGCCTCGCGACCCGCGTCGGACTTCGGCGGCGCCGTCGCAGCGGTCGGCGTGTCGGCGCCATCCGGCGTCTTCACGGGGTCGGCTTGCACGGGCTTCGCGACGGGCGCGTCGCCGGGCGTGCTGCCTGCGGCGGCAGGTGGCGCACGCCCGGCCTCGGTGCCGGCCGCGAGGCTGCACTCCTTGAGGCTCGCGTTGATCTGGAAGCGATCCTTGCCGGTGCGCGCGTCGGGCTGCACCTGACCCTGGAAACCGGGGTTGCCGAGGCATGGCGACGCTCCGAGCAAGGCGATGAGCTTGGACGCCTCTTCGGCCTGCCCCTGCAACTGCACCTGGTCGCTCTCGATCTGCAGGCGCTCGAGATAGGTGTCGAGTGGAATGCGCGTGGTGAGGTCGTTGATGAGACCGACCATCAGCGGTCCCTTGCGCTTGCGCTCGGTCAGGAAGTTCGCACCCGCGATCGAGTCGACGAGCGTCTGGCGCAGCGTCGAGACCTGGCGCGCCGCATCCGCAGCCTGCTCGACCTCGGCGCGCATCAATTCGACCGCGGCCGCCCGGTTGGCGAGCGACAGGTCCATGTTGACGAACAGCAGCACCAGCGCGAGCGCGGCGAGGCCGGCGTTCAGCGGCAAGCGCAGGTTGCGCCGGCGCGCGCGCCGCTCGGGCGGCAGCAGGTTGACCTGCCGTCGCGCCGCGCCACGTCCGTCGCGCCAGGTGTCCACGCCGTCGAGTTCGGTCGCGCCGCCGGGCAACACGCCGAGTTCCTGGTCGAGTTGTTCGCGCGGGATCAGCACGAGTTCGACGCGTGCGCTGCGACCGCTCGCATCGTGGCCGAGCACGCGACTGTCGAAGTAGACCTGGTCCGCCTTGAACGGCGTCTGCCGGTCCATCTCGAACGCGAGCACCTGGCGCAGGTTTTCCTCCGCCGCGGCCGGCAGGCTCAACAGGCGGCTCAGCACGCGCCCCGGCGGGATCACGAATACGGTGCGCACGTCCGGATCGTCGATCGCGTTGCGCAGTCGACGGAATTGCGCTGCCTGTTCCTCGACCGGCGCGCCGCGCGGGATGCGCCCGTACTCGCGCACCACCTCGCCCTTCTCGCGCCAGACCACGAACTCATCGCCATCGAGGTCGAGCAGCAGCGATTCGGAACGCTCGGACAGCACCTTGCGCCAGCGCTCCGGCAGGCAGGCGAGCAGCTGCGTGCCCCACCAAGCGAAGAATCGCGGCAGCGGCGTCTTGGCAAGGCGCAGCCGCAGGCGCGCCAGTTGTCGTTCGATGCTCGGGTTCACGGCGTCAGGAAGATTCCCCATCGCGCCAGCGCAGGATCACGTACGGCCTCCCGGCCGCATTGACGCCGCCCATGCGGATGGTCGCGTCCAGGGTGGTACTGGCTCCGTTCGGGAGCTTGGCACGGGACTCCACACTATACGTGAGGCCCCCGCCGCCCGCCACGATCGGTGTCACGCCGTCGCAGCCCGGGATCTCGTTCGCGGCCGGGTCGCCGGGCGGGATCGACTGGCGCAACTGCACGATCAGCGTGGCCTGTTCCTCGGTGCAGCCGGCCGCCATCAAGGTCGGGACATCGGCGAAGCCGATGTTCGGATCCGAACGACCGGAGTAGATCGTCAGCGAAGGCTCGATCCTCGAATAGAGCTCGTAGTTCATGCCGAGCACCTGCTGCAGCTCGGACACCGTGTCGAACGGGGCGTTCTTCGGCCCGTACGGCAGTCCGAGCGCTTCGTAGTCGTCGATCTCCGCACCGTTCGGCTGCGCGAGGTCGTCGGTGTCGATCCAGTCGACGATCGAGGCGGCGAGCGCCTCGGCCTGCTCGAGTTCGACGCCGCGTGCCGTGAACAGCGCCGAGAGCCGCTCGGGATTCGGCGCGTTGATGTCGATCTTGCCGGAGTCGTCGTGGATGCGGACTTCGATTTCCGCTTCGCCGTAGCCGAACGTGTAGGCGCGCCCATCGCCGACCCAGCGCATCGCGGGATCGGCCTTGCGCAGCTCGAACACCGCGAGATTGAGGCCGGCCTCGGCCGCGTAGCGCGCCTGGGTCGAATCGAACAGGTGGCGAGCCTGCAGGTTCTCGGTGCGCGCGACCATCGCGAAACTTCCGAGCAGGATCGACAGCATCGCGATCACCCACAGCACCAGCAGGAACGCGACGCCGCGCGTGCGTGCGCGTCGGGCGATGCGCGCGCGCGTGGGGGCGGTGGTCGCCGCGCTCATTGCGTGCGGTCCGATCGGCTGGAAGAGCGCGAGCGCAATCCGCCCGAATCGAGGCCGACCCCGGGCAGCAACTGGCCCGGACGCTGGCGCCGCACCGCGCCGACGTCGAGCATCAGCGGGATCTCCATCTGCGGGAACTCGACGCGCGCCTCCGGCTGCATGCGCACGGAAAGGCGCACCATCAACGGCGTGATCGAGGCGTCTTCCCACTCGTCGCTCCAGTCGGCGAGCTCGCCTTCCTCGTCGAGCGTGCGAAACTCGAAATGCGCGTCATCGATCTGGTCGAGCAGCACCACCGGCTCGTTCTGCTCGCCCGCGCCGTCGAGATCGAAACCGTTCAACATCGCGTTGCCGAACAGCAGCTGGCGCCCGCCTCGACCGCCCTTGATCTCGAGCGTCTGCACGTACGGGCCGCCCTTGGACAGGTACCCGGGCATCGGCGCGACGAAACGGATGTAGTCGCGATCGCCCTCGAACACGTAGTTCATGCCGGTGCCCTCGTCGCGACCGAACGTCAACGGCATCGTGCGGCTGACCTGGCGACGGATGAACTCCTGCGCGACGCGCACGCGGTTGGTACGGTCGACTGCGGCTTCACCCGATGCGATCGAACGCACCGCGGTGCGGATCGATCCGTAGGTGCCGGCGAGCAGCAACGCGAACAGCAGGATCGCGAGCGTGACCTCGATCAGGGTGAAACCGCGCACGGGCCGGAGCATGCGCACGCTCAACCGCCGCCACGCCCGGCGCGCGGAGTGCGCTGCCGCGACATCGGCTGCGAACCGTCGCCCTGGCTCGCATCCGGGTTCACCACGCGCAGCGTGCCGAAATGCGCGCTGCGCGGCGGCCGACCGCCGCCGCTCTCCCACGACACCACGAGGTCGACCTGGTAGATGTCGAACGGCGCGATCTCGATGCCTTCGCCGAGCCCCGCGTTGGCGGCCGACACCGTCCCGCCGAGCTGCGGCGGAGGTTCGACCGCGCTCGGGTCGACCTGCTGCACGGTGAGATCCCACTTGTAGGTGTCGTCGAAGTTGCCATTGCTGTTGCCGGGCTCGATGCGTTCGCCGACGCCGACCGCGTCGAGCTTTGACTGCGCCCACAGCGCGGCCATCGTGTAATCGGACGACTGGCGCACCTGGCGCATCGCCGAGCTCAGCACCTGCATCAGCAACCCGATCGCGATCGCGAACACGAGGAACGCCGCGATCAGTTCGATCAGCGTGAATCCGCGGGCACGGCGGCTGGCGATGGGCGGCTGGCGCTTCATGATTGCAGTGGACCGCGGCTCACGGTGCGAGTTCGCGCGGCGTCATTCGGGCGCCTCGTCGAGTTCGATCTCGCCGGTGAGCCAGGCGACGTTGATGCGCCACTCGCGCTGGCCCATCAGCACCGAAACGTGGCCGCCGGTCGAACTGCCGTCGCTGAAGAAGCGGATGCCTCCGGAGTTCGCACCGGTCTGTTCGGTTTCGGCCGTGGTCAGGCGCAGCACCATGTCCTTGGGCAGCTCCACCGGCTTCTTGCCGGGCGCGACGTAGGAGTTCTTCTCGAGGTCGAGCACCAGCACCTGCGGCTTGCCCTTCACGATCGCCTGTCCGCGCGTGTAGCGCAACGCCGCGACGAGGTCCTTGCTCGCGGCGCGCACCTTGGCGCTCTCGAGGCTTTTCGACAGCGACAACGAGGCGATCGCGAGCACGATCGCGAGCAGCACCACGACCGCGATCAACTCGATCAGCGTGAAGCCGCGCGCGTGGCGCGGCCACCGCGGTGCCGGCCCACGTGCGCTCACCGCGACCGCCCGCGCGCATCAGTTGGACGCATTGAAGTCCGCGTTCATGTCGCTGCCGCCCGCCTGGCCATCCTTGCCGAGGAACACGACGTCGAAATCGGCACCGCCCTCGCCCGGCACCTTGTACGCATAGGCGTGGCCGAACGGATCCTTGAGGTTGGCTTCCTTGGTGTACGGGCCGAGCCAGTTGCTCGCGTTGCCCGGGCGCGTGACGAGGTCGGCGAGCTGGCCGGGGAAGTTGCCGTTGTCCATCTGGTAGTTCTGCACGGCCTGCGCGAGCTGGCCCGCGCCGACCTTGCCTGCGTTGTACTTGGCGCCGCTGAAGCGGTTCATGATCGGGCCGCTGACGACCGTGATCACGATGCCGAGCAGGACGATCACCGCGATCATCTCGACCAAGGTGAAGCCCCGCGCGACGCGGCGCGGCAGGCGGTGCAGCTTGTTGCGGTTGTCGGTCTTCATCTTGAACTCCTTCATTGGATCGAGCCGGTCAGACTGAGGATCGGCATGATGATCGCCATCATGATCACCGCGACGACGACGGTCATGAGGACGGTGGTGGCCGGCACGAGCGCCGAGAGCATGCGATCGAGCGAGTTGCGCACTTCGATGTCGAAGGTGTCCGCCACCTTCAGCAGCATCGAGTCGAGCTCGCCCGATTCCTCGCCCACGCTGATCATCTGCAGCGCGAGCTTCGGGAAGCGTTTGGACTGGCTGAGCGCGTGGCCGAGCCCGCCGCCTGACTTGACTTCTTCGGTGGCGGCATCGACCGACTCGGCGAGCGCGGCGTTGCCCATCACGTTGCGCGCGACGGTGAGACCGCCGAGCAGCGGCACGCCATTCTTGAGCAGCGTACCGAGCGTGCGCGCGAGCCGGGCGGTTTCGATCTTGCGGACGAGGTCGCCGACGATGCGAAGGCGCAGCAGGCGTTCGTCGATCTTCAGCCGCGAGACCGGATCGGCCATGCGCCGGCGCACCCAGCTCACGGTGAACACGACGATCGCGATCAACAGCCACCAGAAGTTCTGCAGGGTCGAACCGACGCCGACCACGACACGCGTGATCAGCGGCAGTTCCACGCCCATGTCCGAGAACATCACCTCGAACTGCGGCACCACCACCACCAGCAGCACGAACAGCGACACCAGCACCATGCCGATCAGGAACGCGGGATAGACCAGCGCATTGACGACGCTGCCCTTGAGCTGGCGGCTGCGCTCGAGGTAGTCGGCGAGGCGCGTCAGCGTGTCGCCGAGCGAACCACCGGTTTCGCCCGCGCGCACCATGTTGACGTACAGCCGCGAGAAATTGCCGTGCTCGGATTCGAGCGCATCCGACAGCGGCGTGCCGCCGCGCACCTGGTCGCGAACGCGCTCAAGCAGCCGCCGCGCCTTGTCGGTTTCCGGCAGCTCCAGCAGGATCTGCAGCGCGCGGTCGAGCGGCTGGCCCGCGTTGAGCAGGGTCGCAAGCTGCTGGGTGAACTGCACCACCTGCGCCTCGCGCAGCGTCGCGCGCTTGAACAGCGAGGCGAACAGGCTGGCCGAATCACCGCTGTCCGCCTCGTGCACCTCGAGCGGGATGTTGCCGGCATCCTGCAGCTTGCCGATCACCTCGTCGCGGCTCGCGAGGTCGAACTGGCCTTCGAGCGTCTCGCCGGCGGGGGTGACGGCCTTGTAGTAGAAGAGGGTCATGGGTGCGGGGAATGGGGAATGGAGATTGGGGAATCGTCAAAGCCGCCATTGACAATGCAGTGCTTCTGGATGCCCGCATCGCAGGAT
>DAIOWG010000071.1:0-11099 GCA_036758645.1 Dokdonella sp.
GCGAAGATCAAGAGCGCCCTCATCCGCCCCTTCGGGGCACCTTCTCCCGCGAGCGGGAGAAGGGAACGCAGGCACCTTCTCCCGCGCGCGGGAGAAGGCCTTTCAGCCATCTTCGCCCGCGTAGCCCGGTACGCGCGTGGCGCGCGAGCGGTCGCGCATTGTGTACAAATGGCCGTCGCTCCGAACTGCGGCGGCGTCGGCGGTTTCGCGGCGGCGGTCGAGGCACAGTGCGCGCGTCCATCGACAAGGGAGACACCATGTCGCGCACGATCGTGCTGATCCTTGCATTGGCCAGCCTGCCTGTCCACGCCGCGACGTACCGGGTCGGTCCTTCGCGCCCGTACACGACGCTCGGCGCCCTGCTCGCCGCAGTCGATCTTGCCGGCGGCGACATCGTCGAGGTCGACGGCAACGCGACCTACCCCGGCAACGTCGTGATCGACGAGGACGACGGCGGCAGTCCCGGCAATCCGGTCGTGTTCCGCGGCCTCCGCGTCGCGGGCCAGCGGCCCCACATCCAGGGCGGCACCAACACGGTCGAGTTCCGCCAGTCCGACCACGTGGTGTTCGAAGGATTCGAGGTCACCGGCGGCAGCTCGCGCTGCATCCTGCAAGGGGCCCACGACGTCACCGTGCGCGACTCGGTGATCCACGCCTGCCCGGCACACGGCATCCTCGGCACCGACCAGTATTCCGGCTCGTTCACGCTCGAGTACAGCGAGGTCCACGACGCCGGCAACGGCACCTCGCAGCATCCGCTCTACATCCAGAGCGACGAGATCGCCCACCCCGGCTCGGTGTTCCGCATGCGCTTCTGCTACGTGCATGACGGCAATGGCGGCAACCTGCTCAAGAGCCGCCACGAGCGCAGCGAGATCCACTACAACTGGTTCGAAGGCGCGGCCTACCACGAACTCGAACTGATCGGCCCCGACGAGGCGACGCAGCAGCCGGGCTGGTCGATCGACCTCGTGCGCGAGGACCAGGACGTCGTCGGCAACGTGATCGTGCACAGCAATCCCGACTTCGGCGCGGTGATCCGCGTCGGTGGCGACGGATCGGGCCAGAGTCGCGGCCGCGTGCGCTTCGCGAACAACACGATCCTCGTCACCTCGGGCGAGGACGCGACCGTGTTCCGCATCTTCGACGGCATCCAGGCGGTCGAGGCCCACAACAACGTGCTGTACGCGAGCGCAGGCGGAACGCTGCGCGTGGAGCGCACGGTCGAGGCCGTCTGGACCAGCGGGCGCCAGGTCGGCGGCAGCAACAACTGGATACCCGACGGGGCAACCTTCATCCCGCCCGAATGGATCGGCACGCTGCAGGGCACGCAACCGGGTTTCGCGAACACGGCGCTGCTCGAGCTCACGCCGTCGGCGACGGGTGACCTCGTCGACGCAGCCAATCCCTCGCCGCAACCCATCCCCGGCTACGCCGTGCCGGGCACGACCTTCCCTCCGCTGTACCAGCCGCGCCGCGGGCACGTCCTTCCCGGCGCCGCGATGCCTCGTCCGGCCAGCGGCGCGCTCGACATCGGCGCGATCGAACGCGCCGGAGATGCGATCTTCGTGGACGGCTTCGAAGCCTGACGCGCGACAGCACGACACCGTCGGGGCGATGTCGGGAATCGGGACGCAACGGCGTTGTGCGTGGGTACTTCCCGCCAAGGATCCACGCCGATGCGACACGCCGGACGCCCGATGCCTGCTTCGACCGCCCGACACGCGCTGCTTGCCAGCGCGATCCTCTCCGCACTGTTCGCAGGTGGCGCCGCCGGCGCGCGCGATGATGCGGTCGGCGCGGGCGCCATCGCGTACCAGGTCGGCCGCATCGCCGACCCGCCCGCCGCACGCCTCGGCGGCGTGGTGCGCACCGTGCAGAACTGCAACGACAGCGGCAGCGGCAGCCTGCGCGCCGCCTACCTCGCCTCGGGCGACGGCGATACCGTCGATCTGGGCCAGCTCGCTTGCAGCACGATCACGCTGACCTCGGGCGAACTGCAGTCGAACGGCGTGGTCGCGTACGTCGCGATCGAGGGCAATCCGTACACGCGCACGACGATCGACGCGAACCTCGCCGGACGCGCGTTCCATCACGCGGCTGGCCGGTTGCGGCTGGCGAATCTCGTCGTGCGCGGTGGCCGAGTCCACGACGCGGCCGGCGGGGGCTGCGTGCGTTCGTTCGGTGACGTCGTCGTGCAGGCTTCGGAACTGACCGATTGCGAAGTGTCGACCACGGGCACGACGCCGGCTCGAGGCGGCGCGATCCAGGCGGATGGCGTCGTTTTCCTGAGTCGCAGCGTCGTCAGCGGCAACCGCGCGACGGCCGCAGACGCGGACGCGGACGGTGGCGGCGTGCACGCGCGTTACATTGCCGGCGCGAACGGCTGCACGATCAGCGGGAATACCGCGTCCGGCGACGGCACCCATCATGCACGCGGCGGCGGGCTGCACGGTCGCGAGGGCGTGCGCATCGACGAGTGCACGATTTCCGGAAACCGCGCGATCAGCGGTGGTGGGGCCTATGCAGGCGACGCCTCCTTCTACAACTCCAGTTTCACCAACGTCACGATCTCGGGCAACGAGGCGCTCGGTGCCGGCGGCGGCGTGTTCAGCTGGTTCTCCGTGCGACTCGAGAACAGCACCGTCACCGCGAACCGTGCGGTTTTCGACTTCGGCGCCGGCGTCTACCTCGCAGCCGGCAATGCGACGTTGCACAGCGCGATCGTCGCGGGCAACACCTCGGGCGATGGACTCGTGGCTTCCGACATCGGCGGGCATGCAGCGGCCATCCTGAGCGGCCACCACAACCTCGTGCAGGCGTCGACGCTGCCGCTGCCTGCGGACACCCTGTCGTCGGAACCGATGCTCGGCCCGCTGCAGGACAACGGCGGCCAGGTCTGGACGCATGCGTTGTTGCCGGGCAGTCCCGCCATCGACGCGGGCGACAATCCACTCAGCCTGTGGACGGACGCGCGCCAGTACGCCTGCTCGGTTTCGGGTTGCGTGCAGTACGAACGAACGCTCGGCGCGGGCACCGACATCGGCGCGTTCGAACTCGGCGGCCCGGATCGCGTGTTCGACGATGGATTCGAAAGCGAAGCTTGACCCGGGTCCAGGCCCGGCAGCTTTTCAGCCGCGCCGGACCAGTTCCAGCACCCTCGACGGCGTCAGGCTGCGCGCCTGCTCCTGCATCTGCGGCAGGTAGCGACCCTGGATGTCTCTTGCCTGCCCGAGCGCCTGCTGGAATCCGTCGCGCAGCATCTGCGTCGTGAACGTGCGTCCCCCCGCGTAATAGCGCTGCGCGACGTGGCCGAGCGCATACGTGCTCGCGAAGCTCATGCCCGAGCTCACCGCCTGGCGGCCGATGCCGCGCAGCAGGCCGCCGCCGATCGCGCCGAGCAGTCCGCCGAGCAGCTTGCGCCCCGCCTGTTCGAGGTATTGCGAGGTCAGCCCGACGCCCGCGGTCGCGAGGAAATCCTTGATGTGTCCCTGGTCGAGTTCGTAGCCGTGGGACTCGCCGATGCGGTATACAAGGCGCATCTGCAGCGGGATGATCGCCATCGTCGACAGCGACTCCGGCAGCAGTTCGAGCGCGCCGTTGAGGATCGAGGCGTCGAGGATCATCTTGTCGATCGCGGCCTGGTCCAGCGACGAGGTCGCGGCGACCGGCGCGCCGTCTCCGACCGCAGCCGGCGCCGCCGCGATCGCTTCGGCGCGCTCGCTGAACGACCGGCTCGCACCGGCATCGAGGCCGAGCGTGGTTCCGAGATCGGCGATGAACGCGCGTTCCTCGTCCGACTGCACGCCGTCCGCGTCGCAGACGCAGACCGCCATTTCGTAGGCGAGCTGGCGCGCCGCCTGCGACTGCAGTCCGCCCACGGCGTCGGCGACGCTGACCCGGTGCAGCAGCACGTCCTGGTACATGCGCGCAAGGTCGAGGCCTGATTCACTCGCGAAGCCTTCGGCGATGCGCCTGATCTCTTCGCGCTCCCGGTCATGGCTGCCATCGGCGAACGCCGCCATCATGCAGACGGTCAGGATGGATTGGCGCTCCTGGTCGGTCAGGGTCGAATCGGTCATGCGCAGGATTCCGTCGCGAGGGGATGGCCGCATAATGTCGGGATGGATGACCGCGTGTCCAACCCCCCGGCCCCTTCCGCGACTGCCGACGCGCCGGTATCGCCGCAGGATGCCGCCGCGCGAACGTTGCCCGACGCGGCCGCCACGGCGCTGCCGATCCTGTTGATGCTGAGCACCTGCCATCTGCTCAACGACATGATCCAGTCGCTGCTGCCGGCGATCTACCCGCTGCTGAAGGAATCGTTCGCGCTCGACTTCGGGCAGATCGGCCTGATCACGCTGACGTTCCAGCTCAGCGCCTCGCTGCTGCAACCTTTCGTCGGCATCTACACCGACCGCCACCCGCTGCCATGGTCGCTCGCCGTCGGCATGGGTAGCACGCTGTGCGGACTGCTGTTGCTCTCGCGCGCGGATACCTTTCCGATGCTGCTGGTCGCAGCCGCGCTGATCGGTACGGGATCATCGGTGTTCCACCCCGAATCCTCGCGCGTCGCGCGCATGGCTTCGGGCGGTCGGCACGGCCTCGCGCAATCGGTGTTCCAGGTCGGCGGCAACATCGGATCGGCGATCGGTCCGCTGCTGGCCGCATTCATCGTGATGCCGCGCGGCCAGCGCAGCGTCGCATGGTTCGCGCTCGCGGCACTGGTGGCGATCGCGCTGCTGACGCGGATCGGCGCCTGGTATCGCAGCCAGGTCCCGGCACAGCGCGCCGCGCACGCGGCCGCGCGCCGTGCGCGGCTGCCGCGCCGCACCGTCGTGGTCGCGATGCTGCTGCTCGGCCTGCTGATCTTCTCCAAGTATTTCTACCTCGCGAGCCTCTCGAGCTACTACACGTTCTACCTGATGCACACGTTCGCGATCAGCGCACAGTCGGCGCAGCTGCACCTGTTCGTGTTCCTCGGCGCGGTCGCCGCCGGCACGCTCGCGGGCGGACCGATCGGCGACCGCATCGGCCGCAAGTACGTGATCTGGGGTTCGATCCTCGGCGTGTTGCCATTCACGCTGATGCTGCCGCATGCGAACCTGTTCTGGACCACGATGCTCACGGTCGTGATCGGTCTCGTGCTCGCATCGGCATTTTCCGCGATCATCGTCTATGCACAGGAACTCGTTCCCGGCCGCACCGGCGTGGTCGCGGGACTGTTCTTCGGATTCGCATTCGGCATGGGCGGCCTCGGCGCCGCCCTGCTCGGGCAGCTCGCCGACGAGATCGGCATCAGCGCGGTCTACCGCCTGTGCGCATGGCTGCCGGCGATCGGACTGGTCGCGTGGTTCCTGCCCGATGCACGGAACCCGGGGCCAGGGGCTGGGGATTGAGGCGCGGGCCAGGGCCCAGGCAACATCGGGCGTCGTCGGCAGGCCGCATGCCCGGCGCACGGACGTGCGCTGCGCCGATGCGCATCTTTCGGCTGACCCGCGTGCTCCGCGTCACGGCCGCTGCTTGCCCTGTCGCGGCGTTCTCGACCCATGACACGTGGCAGGCCGCGTGCATCACCACGCGCGACGGTATTGCGGCGGCGCCTCGATCGCGACGCCGAGTTCGGCGGCGGCGCGGCGCGCGAAGTAGGGATCGCGCAGGAACTCGCGCCCGAGCAGCACGAGGTCGGCATCGCCGCGCGCGAGGATCTCCTCGGCCTGGTGTGCATCGGTGATCAGGCCGACCGCGGCGGTCACGATGCGGGCATCGCGACGGATGCGCGCTGCGAACGGCACCTGGTAGCCCGGCGCCACCGGCACCTTCGCATGCGCGACCGCGCCGCCCGACGAGCAGTCGACGAGATCGACGCCGTCGTCCCCGAGCCAGCGCGCGAGTTCGACGCATTCGTCGATGTCCCAGCCACCTTCGGCCCAGTCGGTCGCGGAGACCCGCACCCACAGCGGTCGCGGCGCGGGCCATGCTTCACGCACGGCCGCGACGACCGCGCGCAGCAGGCGCGCGCGGTTCGCGAGCGAGCCACCCCAGCCGTCGTCGCGCTGGTTGCAAAGCGGCGAAAGGAACTCGTGCAGGAGATAACCGTGCGCCGCATGGATCTCGACCACGCCGAAACCGGCTTCGAGCGCGCGCCGCGCAGCCGCGCGGAAGTCGTCGACGACGCGCGAGATGCCCTTCGCATCGAGCGCGCGCGGCAGCGGGTGCCTTGGGTCGAATGCGAGCGCGCTCGGCGCGACCGGCTCCCATCCGCCCTCGGCCGGCGCCAGCGGCAAACCGCCACGCCACGGCGCGTCGGTCGAGGCCTTGCGCCCGGCATGCGCAAGCTGGATGCCGGCGACGGCTCCCTGCGCCACGATGAACGCCGCGATGCGCGACCACGCGTCCCGTTGCGTGTCGTTCCAGAGGCCGGTGTCGCCGGGCGAGATGCGCCCCTCGGGCGACACCGCGCTCGCTTCGGCGAGCACCAGCCCGGCGCCACCGACTGCGCGGCTGCCGAGATGCACGAGGTGCCAGTCGCCGGGCACGCCATCGACCGCGCTGTATTCGCACATCGGTGAAACCGCGATGCGGTTGCGCAGCACGAGGTCGCCGGTCTGCAGTGGTCGGAACAGGTGCATGGGTCTTCTCGTGGCCTGCGGCTGCGCCGGATCGCACCCGATTGAAGCATGAACCCAGCGCCGCGGGTCACGCGCATCGCGCCCGTGGCGCAAGCCCGGCTCGCTCTCGATCATTCAACGACATGCGACGCATTGCTCGCGCCGATCCTGCGATCGGTCCCAGCGCGGCGCAACCTCGTTAGCGGGACTTTAACGAGCCATGTGATCCAGTGCCGGCCGCGGGGGGGAACGCAGCGGGGTGACCCAATGATGCCGATCGATCTGGACGTCACGCGCAGTGTCCGCGACTACATGCACGACTGCATCCGCAGTCCAGGATATTCGCTGCAGCGCGTACACGCGGGACTGCGCGATGCACTGTGGTATTCGCCGCGCGACCGCCGCGCGCTGCGCGCGCTGTGCGACCGGCAACCGGAGGCGTTCACGCGCTGGTTGTTCGAACGCGAATGCGACGGCCGCTACACCGGCCTGGTGATGGCGTGGCCGGCCGCCCATTCGACGCCGATCCACGACCACGCCGGCCTCTGGGGCATCGAACTCGTGCTGCAGGGCAGCCTTGGCGTCGATGACTACGACATCGACGCGGCCACCGGCCAGCCGCGTTTCGTCGGCAGCACCGTGCTGGAAGAAGGCCAGTCCTGCGCGTTCGAGGGCACCACGGGCCATGCGCACCGTTGCACAAATCTGTCGGGTCGTCGACGCGCCGTGACCCTGCACGTCTACGGCGGCCTGCTCGAGGACTACCGCAATTTCGACCTCGTCGACGACGGTCGCTACGTCGCGTTGCCGGCGGTCGCGCGCATCGAGGGAAGCATCGGACCTGCGCGCGTGCGCGGCGTCTGATCACGGCCGCGAGGCACGGCTTCGGGGCTGCCGGAGGGACTGCGTTTCGTCACGCGCTTGCGCGATCATCACGTTCCCCGATCGAACGCGGAGTCCACGCATGCGCCTGCTGTCGTTGCTGTTGTGCCTGGTCGCGATCTCGGGGTGCGCGTCCCATCCTGCGCGCGATCGGGGTGGCGACACGCTGATCCTCGTGTCGATCGACGGCTTCCGCAGCGACTACCTGCAACGCGGCCACACGCCGACGCTCGCCGCGCTCGCGCATGACGGCGTGCGCGCCGAATGGTTGCAGCCGGCGTTTCCGACGCTGACCTTCCCGGCCCACTACACGCTCGTCACCGGATTGCATCCGGACCACCACGGCATCGTCAACAACCGCATGACCGATCCCGCGAGCGGCAAGCACTTCGTCTACAAGGAGCGCGCGTCGGCGAGCGATTCCGCATGGTGGGGCGGCGAACCGTTGTGGGTCACGGCCGAGCGGCAGGGCGTGCGCACCGCGACGATGTTCTGGCCCGGCTCCGACGTCGAGATCGCGCGCACCCGGCCGGGCCACTGGTTGCCGTTCGATGGCGACATGACGCCGACCGCGCGTGTCGACCGCATCCTGCAATGGCTGGACCTGCCGCCGGCGCAGCGACCGCGCTTTCTGACGCTCTACTTCGAACAGGTCGACCACGCGGGGCACCGCCACGGGCCCGATGCGCCCGAAGTCGCTGCCGCGCTGCGCGTGGTGGATGACGCGCTCGCGCGCCTGGTCGACGGACTTGGCGAGCGCGGGCTCGCGCGCACGACCAACCTGGTGGTGGTGTCCGACCACGGTTCGGCCGCGACGCGACCGGAACTGCGCACCGTGCTCGACGACCTGATCCCGCTCCAGCACGTCACCGTCGTCAACTACGGCGTGCTTGCGGGGATCGAACCGCTGCCGGGGCACGCCGCATCGATCGAACGCGCGCTGCTCGCGCCGCACCCGCGCATGCAGTGCTGGCGCAAGGCGGAGTTCCCGGCGCGCTTCCATTACGGCAGCCATCCGCGCATCCCGTCGCTGCTCTGCCTGGCGGCGAACGGCGGCGTGATCACGTCGCGCGCCTACGCCGAAGGCGGCGGGCACTTTTCCGCGGGCGAGCACGGCTACGACAACGAGGACCCGCAGATGCGCGCGCTGTTCGTCGCGCGCGGCCCCGCGTTCCGGCGCGGCGCGGTCGTGCCGGCGTTCGCAGGCGTGGACGTCTACCCGCTGCTCGCGCATGTGCTCGGCCTCGAGCCTGCGTCGAACGATGGCGACTTCGATGCCGTCGCGCCGGTGCTGCGCGAACCGCCGCGCGCGGACACCACGCGCGCAGCCGCGTCGCGCTGAACCCAACGGTCCGGCGCATCACCACGGCAGTTCGTCCCGTGGCATGACCTATGGCCCGGAGCGCAGCACGAGCGCGGCCGCGACCATCACGCCACGCCTCCGATCCGGACCCTTGCATGCTTGCCACCCGAACACTCGCGATCGCGCTGTTGCTGGCCTCGTGTTCCGCGGCGTCCGCCGCCGAAGCCGCGCCGCCGTCGCGCGAACACTTCGCGCCGAAGGGCATGGAAGCCTCGTACCACCTCGTGCATTACACGCCGGTGCTCAAGGTCGGCAGCAGCGTGATCGTGTCGGGCATCCCGGCGGCCGGTCAAGGCGATTACGAGGACAAGGTCAGGCGCATGTTCGTGATGCTGCGCGAGCATCTGGAATCAGCCGGCGCGAGCCTGGCGGACGTGGTCGAACTCACGAGTTTCCACGCAACGCCGACCGATGCGACGTCGTTCAACGAGGAGTTCGCGCGCTTCGCGCCGATCCACCACGAGTTCTTCCCGTCGCACTATCCGGCATGGTCCGCGGTCGGCACCACCGCGCTGCTCTCGCCGGGCGCCGTGGTCGAACTGCGCGCGGTGGCCGTGATCGGCTCGGGGCGCTCACCCAGGGCCGACATTCCATTGCCGGCTCCGCGCACGACGGGCGGCGGTTGAAGCAGCCGCAGCGTTCCATCCACACGGGAGCCCCCATGCAAGCAAGTCCACGCGCACGAATGCCGCGCACCTCGCGCGTCGGCACCCTGCTGCTCTCGACCTGCCTCGCCGCGTTCGCGGCCACCGGCATGCCGGCGGATGCGGCAGGGCTCGCCGATCTCGGCGACGAATTCAACGACGCCGGCTCGCTCGCATCATGGTCGCGCTTCCACGAGGTGTACGGCTGGCCCGACAAGGCGCGGCAACTCGATGTCGACACCACCACGCCGGGCGCGTTGTACCTGGAGCCCTACGATTCGGCCTGGGTGCGCGACCTGCATGCGCCGTACCTCTACAAGACCGTCGCCGGGGACTTCGACGTGCGCGCGCGCGTGCGCGTGCGCGGCAAGCAGACACCGGCGCCGACCGATACCTGGGCCCTCGGCGGCCTGCTCGCGCGCTTTCCGGGCATGCAGACCGCGCGCACCTGGGAACCACGCCGCGAAAACTGGATGTTCATCACGACCGGCATCGGCGAGCGTCCGGGCGAGGTCATGACCGAGACCAAGTCCACGGTCAACAGCGACTCGTCGCTGAAGCTGCGACCGTTCGCGAGCGGCTGGGTCGAACTGCGCCTGGTGCGCGTCGGAAGCGCCTTCATCGCGCTCGCGCGCGCCGAAGGCGACAGCGCGTGGCGTGTCCGCGACCGTTTCCACCGCATGCTGGCTCCGCCGCAACTGCAGGTCGGCCTCGTCGCCTACACCACGAGCAAGGCCAACACGCAGCCGGGGCCGGAAATCGCAGACGTCATCAACCGCCAGGTGCCGACCCACCTGCCGACCGACATGATCCTCGAGGTCGACTGGATCCGCTTCGCCGAACCGAAGGTGTCGTATCCGAAGGACTGGTACACGGGCGTCAGCGCGAACCACCTGACCGACTCCTCGACCAGCGACGCCGAACTCCTGCGCCTGCTCGGCAGCTGACGTGGTCGATCCGGTCGCGGGGCGGCAACAACGCTGAAAAATGCCGGCGCAAGCAAGGACGCAGGCGCGGATCCTTGCCGCCCTTCCCCAGCGCTGCGGTCCCGCCCGCGAGCGGGTTGCTACAGCGATTTGGCGAGATGCCCGGCCGCTGCGCGGTAGCGCGCGGCGATGCGGTCGCGGTCGCGATGGCGTGCATCGCGCACGACCCATTCGCCGCCGACCATCACGTGCCGGACGAGGTTCGCATTGCCCGCGAACAGCCAGGTGTCGATCGCCTCGCCCGCGCCGCGGCCCGCGAGCAGGGGCGCACGCTCGTCGAGCACGACGAGGTCCGCGCGCGGGCCCACCGACGGTTCGGCGGGATCGCCACCTGCAAGCCAGCCGATGGCGACGCCCGCGGCGCGCGCGCCACCTTCCAGCGCACCGCCGAACAGGCGTTCGCCGGTACTCGGCGTGCGCGCGTCGGCGGCGATGTTGCGTTGGCGCGTGGCGAGCCGCTGGCCGTACTCGAGCCAGCGCAGCTCCTCCACCGGCGACACCGAGATGTGCGAGTCGGAACCGATGCCCCAGGCGCCGCCGGCATCGAGGAAATCGCGCAGGCGGAACAGGCCGTCGCCGAGGTTGGCCTCGGTGGTCGGGCAGATGGCGACGG
>DAIOWG010000072.1:0-11005 GCA_036758645.1 Dokdonella sp.
CCGCGTTCGAGCCCGCGCGGCGGTTGTACGCGCAGCACGGCTTCGTCGAGTGCGCGCCATTCCCGCCCTATCGCGACGACCCCCCCAGCACGTTCATGACGCTCGAGCTCGGCGGCGCTCGCTCGCCGTCGGAGCGAGACTGACACCGCGGGCCGGCGCGCAGCGGCAGCGCTTCATCGCAATCGCGCGCCCGCGACCTTGATCCCGATCGACGGCGGTCCATGATGCGGCCCAACCGATCCCGGGTTCCGCCGGGACGCTTTCGCCGACTCCGGGATGTCCGATGAAAATGACCCAGTTGCTTCCGTTCGCGCTCGCTCTCGCCTCGGGCGCCGTGCTCAATGCGCCGTCGTGCGCGCTCGCTGCGCCGCCTCCTCCGGTGGTCGCGATGACAGCCGCCGAGTGCGAGGTGTGGACGCGCGAGCGCAGCTTCGCCAGGAGCGTCGAGGACCACGATGCCGCGGCGTTCGCCACGCACCTGTTCCGTGACACGGTGTTCAATGCCGCGAGCCCGCAACCGGTGCGCGGCCGCGAGGCGGTGGTCGCGGACTGGAAGCCGATCATCGAAGGGCGCGAGTTCGCGCTGCGTTGGCACCCGCAGTTCGTCACGATCGGCGCGGATCCGGATGTCGCGGTGTCCTCGGGCCCGGCCTGGACCGAGATCTTCGATCCGTCGGCGAAGCACCGCTACACGATCAGTCGCTTCAATTCGGTCTGGAAGCGCGATGCCGACGGCGAATGGCGCGTGTTGTTCGATGGAGGTACGCCGCCCAAGCCCGCGACGCGCGAAGAGGTCGCCAGGCTCGTCGCGTCGCTGCCCGCGAGCTGCGCGTCGACGGCTCGCTGACCGCGCGCGGGCGCATTGCGCTCGCGCGCGCGGCAGGGGAGGATGCGCGACTGCAAGGTCGCGCCGGCACGCGCGCCCGCCCCCGGGAGATTGCATGAGCGATGCTGCGACGCCATCCGAATTCCTCGTCATCTCGCGCGGCCGCTGGGACGAGGAGGCCGCGCCCGCCCGCATCCAGTCGGCGATCGATGCGTTCTACGCCTGGCTCGAACAGGAGGTCGCCGCAGGCCGCATGCGCACCGGCCAGCGCCTCGCCACGGGCGGGCGCACCGTCGGACGCGGATTCGTCAGCGACGGGCCGTTCGGGGAAGCGAAGGAAATCATCGGTGGTTACTGGTTCATCATCGCGCGCGATCTCGACGAGGCGCAGGCGATCATCGCGCGCAATCCGTGCATCGAACTCGGGCTGTTCTTCGAGGTGCGGCCGATCGAGGCGGTGCGCGCAAGCGCGTTCGCGCTGACCAACGAGACGCCGCCCGGCCGCCCTGCGCCGCGCTGACCGGTCCCCGCCGTGGTGAAGCGGCTGCAGGCGCGATTCGACGCCGACGCGCGGGTGCGGCCGGAGGCCGCACGCGCATCCGCGCGCCGCACTACTCCTGCGGCGCGACGCCGAGGTACGCACCCGCTGCGGCGATCGTCGCCCACACCTCGGAGGTGACCGCGAACGAGCGGTCGAACAGCCGTTCGGCGCCGGCGCGGTCGCCATTCAACAGGTAGAACGCGCCGACTTCGGCGAGGGCCTTCTCGTCCTCCGGATTGGTGGAGAGATAACGGTCGAACAGCGGCTTCGCTTTCGCCCATTCGCCCGCCTCGCGGTAAACGCGCGCGATGCGAAACACGTCGCTGTCGTCGGCGTCGCCTGCCAGCAGCGAGTCGAAGATCGCCTGGCCTTCGGCCTTCTGTCCGGCGAGATAGTGGATGCGCGCGATGCCGATCAGCTCCCAGCTGCCGTCGTCGCCGGCCTGCTCGCGCGCGGCCTCGAGCAGCGCGCGCGCGGCATCCGGCGCAGCCTTGCCGTGATAGAGCGCCGGCGCGAGCTTCTGCGCGGCATAGCCGACGCCGGCACCGGCGATGAACAGACCCGCGGCAAGCACGGCGGCGATACGTCGATTCATGGTGTTCCCCTTCGTGATGGACCGGCGCCCAGTCTGCTGCATCGCGCTCGCCGCATCCATCGCTGTGGCGGCGTCGCGCATGTGCAACGCGTCGGCAACCTGTCCCCTTTTTGACGCACGCGGGCGCGCACCGGCGTTCTTCGGTATGGGTCGCGATCCTGCGCGGTCCGCTTGAATGGAGCTTACGACGATGAACAAGACTCGCAACGGACGCGCGCGCGTCCTGCTTTCCGCCCTCCTGCTCGGCATCGCCAGCGCATCGGCATGGGCGCTGCCGCCCGGTGGCGGCGGTGGCGTCTGCATGATCGACCCGAACGACACGGGCGCCTACCTCTCGTGCCTCGACTGGCTCGGCAGCGGCATCTGCTGCTGGATCTACGGCCTCTGAGCGGGCCACCCGCGCCACGGACGGCGAGGGGTCACGACGGTGCGTCCGCGGCGGCATGGAGGCCGCCGCGGATCGGGAGTTGGACATGCGATCTCTTCGCCGCATCCTGCCCGCGGTGGCTTTGGCCACGGCCGCGGCGGCGACCGGTTGGTTCGGCACGATCGCCGTGCGCCAGTTGCGGCCCGCACCAGCGGTGCTCGCCGGGGACTTCGGTCCGATCGTGGCGGCGGCGGCGAGCCGGCCGGTCGTGCTGTTCGCGACCCGGACCTGTGGCTATTGCGAGAAGGCGCGCGTGCTGCTCGCGACGCTCGGCGTCGACTACGCCGAACTCGACATCGACGCGTCGGAGCGCGCGCGCGCGTTGCATGCGCAGCTCGACGTCGGCGGCGTGCCGGTGCTGGTGACGCCTGGCTGGCGCATCGTCGGGTACGACGAAGCGGCGTATCGTGCCTGGCTCGCGGCGGCGCCGGTCGCGACCGCGCTGCGCTGAAGGCAGCCGTGGCGCGTCAGGGTCGATACAACCTTGCAGGCATCGCGCAGCACGTGGTGCAGCGCGCGCGCGTCGGAAGCGACTGCTTCCGCGACGACGAGGATCGCCGCGCGTATCTGCGCGAACTGCGTGCGGCGGCACTGCGGTTCGGCTGCGCGATCCATGCCTATGTGCTGATGCCGGACCACGTGCACCTGCTCGCGACGCCGCGCGACGAGACCGGCGTGTCGCGCATGATGCAGGCGTTGGGCCGGCGCTATGTCGCGCAATTCAACCGGCGCCATGGCGCCAGCGGCCCGTTGTGGCGACGCTATGTCGCCGCCCTGATCGCCGACGGGCTGCACGCGCTCGCGTGCTGCCGCCACATCGAGGCGCATCCGGTGCGCGCAGGCCTGGTGGCCCGCGCGCGTGACTGGGCCTGGAGCAGCCATGCGTGCAGCGGTTCCGGCGCCGCGGACGCCTGCGTCACCCTGCATCCGGAACATGCAGGATTGGGGGAAGACTGGCCGAGCCGGGCCGCCGCGTGGCGGCGCTACGTCGATGCCGGCGCGGATCCGCGCGAGACGCTCGAACTGCGGCTGCACACGCGCCAGCAGCGGGCGTGGGGCAATCGCGAGTTCCGGCGCGAGGTCGAATTGCGCTCCGCGCGCGTGGCGACGGCGAGACCGCGCGGCCGGCCACGCGCGGCATGGCGCGCGCCGCGATCGTGAGACTCAACCGCGCAACACCAACAGGCGCGGTTCGGTCATGTCCGCGATCGCGTAGCGGATGCCTTCCCGGCCGAAGCCGGAATGCTTGACGCCGCCATACGGCATGTTGTCGACGCGGAAGCTCGGGATGTCGTTGACGACCACGCCGCCGACCTCGAGTTCGTCCCACGCGCGCATCGCGTGGCGGATGTCGTGCGTGAACACGCCGGCCTGCAGGCCGTAGTCGGAGGCGTTGACGCGCGCGATCGCCTCGTCGAACCCCGTGAAGGGCGCCAGCACGGTGACCGGCCCGAAGGCTTCCTCGGCGACGAGCTTCGCGCCGCGCGCGACATTCTCGAGCACGCTGGCCTCGAGCCGGTTCGCGTCGCGGCCGCCGCCGCACAACAGGCGTGCACCTGCGTCCACCGCTTCGCCGATCCAGCTTTCGAGGCGCCGCGCCGATGCTTCGTCGATCAGCGGGCCGAGGAAGGTGTCGCGCAGCCTCGGGTCGCCGGTCTTCAATGCCCTGGTCGCGGCGACGAAGCGTTCGCGCAAGTCCTCGTACAGCGACGCATGCGCGAACACGCGCTGCACCTTGATGCAGCTCTGCCCCGACTGGTAGTACGCGCCGAACACCAGGCGTTCGATCACGTGGTCGAGGTCGCCGCGCTGGTCCGCGTCGACGATGCAGGCGGCGTTGCCGCCGAGTTCGAGAACGACCTTCTTGCGGCCGGCCAGCGCCTTGAGTTTCCAGCCGACCTGGCCGCCGGTGAACGACAGCAGCTTCAGGCGATCGTCCTCGACCAGTGCCGACGCATCCTCGACCCGGCACGGCAGGATCGAGAACGCACCCGCGGGCAAGTCGGTCTCGGCGAGGATCGCGCCGATGATCAGCGCGCCGAGCGGCGTCTTCTCCGATGGCTTCAGCACGAACGGGCACCCCGCCGCGATCGCGGGCGCGACCTTGTGCGCGACGAGGTTCAGCGGGAAATTGAACGGCGTGATGAACGAGCACGCGCCGATCGGCACGCGCTGCACGAAGCCGCGATAACCTTCGGCGCGCGCGGAGATCTCGAGGTTCGGCATCTCGCCGTCGATGCGCACCGCCTCCCCGGCCGCGACGCGGAAGGTGTCGATGAGCCGCGTGACTTCGCCTTCGGCGTCCTTGATCGGCTTGCCGGCTTCCACGCAGAGCGCGAGCGCGAGCTCGTCGAACCGTTCGCGAAAGCGCGTCACGCAGTGGTCGAGCACGGCTTGCCGCGCGTGCGGCGGAAAGCGCCGCATCGGTCCCTCCGCGGCGACCGCGGCCGCAATGGCCTCGTCGACGACCTCTCGGTCGGCCAGGGCAACCTTCGCGGCCACTTCACCAGAGAACTTGTCGACGACGTCGAGCTCGTCCGCGAACCGGGTCGGCCTGTTCGCGAGGTAGAGCGGATGGTGGTCGGTCATCGCCGGCTCCTCGTCAGGGAAGATCGCCGTGCTCGTCCACATGCAGCGGGATCAGTCCGTCGCAAACGCGCGCCTGCATCTTCATGCCGACTCGCACCTGGGCGGACGAGCGCACGACGCGACCAGTCTCGCGCTCCGTCAGGATCGCATAGCCACGCTCGAGCGTCGCGAGCGGGCTGACGGCGTGCAGCGTGCGCGCGAGTTCGGCCTGGCGCGATCGGCGCTGCTCGATGCCGGCGCGCATGCCGACGTCGAGGCGTCCGCGCAGTGCGCGTGCGCGCTCCGCCCCGCGTTCGAGCCGCGCGAGCGGGTGCTGCGCGAGCATGCGCGTGCGCAGCAACGCGAGGCGCGAATCGCTGCGATCCACGTTGGCGCGCGCGCCGGAAGAGAGGCGACGATGCAACTGCCGCAGGCGATCTTCGGCGCGCAGCAGGCGCGCCTGCGGGCGCTGTGCGTTCAGGCGCGCGAGCAGATGGTCGAGGCGCTGTGCGCGCAGTTCGAGCATGCGGCGCTGGAACTGTGCGAGGCGCGCGGCCTGGCGGCGCAGGGTTGCGATGAGTTCGGCCGCATCGGGCACCAGCAGTTCCGCCGCGGCGGACGGCGTCGGCGCGCGCAGGTCGGCCGCGAAGTCGGCGATCGTGAAATCGACTTCGTGTCCGATCGCCGAGACCACCGGTATCACGCTCGCCCGGATCGCGCGTGCAACCGCTTCGTCATTGAACGCCCACAGGTCCTCGAGCGAGCCGCCGCCGCGCGTCAGCAGCACCACGTCGTGCCGAGCCGCACGCGACGCCGCCTCGAGCATCGCGACGATCGCGGGTGGCGCGTCCTTGCCCTGCACGGGCACCGGCAGCACTTCGACCTCGGCCAGCGGATAACGTCGCGCGAGAACGCTGAGGACGTCGCGCACCGCGGCGCCGGTGGGCGAGGTCACGACGGCGATGCGTCGCGGCATGCGCGGGATCGCGCGTTTGCCGGCCGGATCGAACAGGCCTTCGGCGAGCAGCTTCGACTTGAGTTCCTCGAACGCGCGGCGCAGCGCGCCTTCGCCGCCTTCCTCGAGCGACTCGACCACGAGCTGGAACTCGCCACGCGCCTCGTACAGGCTCACCCGCGCCCGCGCGAGCACGCGCATGCCGTCGGCGGGGCGGAACCTCAGCCAGGTGCTGCGAGGCTTGAACATCGCGCAGCGCACCTGCGCGCCGGCGTCCTTGAGCGTGAAGTAGAGGTGGCCCGACGCGGGCCGCGAGCAGTTGGAGAGTTCGCCTTCGATCCAGACCAGCGGCAGCGCATCCTCGAGCAAGTCGCGCACGAACCGCGTCAGTGCACTCGGCGTGTACACCTCGCGAGCGGCGGGCTGGACGGGCGAATCGGACATGACGGCGCCGGATGATCGGCCGCCCAGAGTACCGCATCGGCGCGCGCGTGCCTGAATGTCTGCATCGGCCGTGCAAGCACGGGAACACGCGGGGCAGGCCGAGCCCGCGGGTCGGCCTCCCGTGCCGATGGATCGCGCGAAGCGCTCGGGGCTGACGCCCCTCCCACGCCGGCGTGGACACCGTCGGCAGGGACAGCCGATTGGCATGGCAGTACACCAGCGCGGTCCGTACACCCGCACGGCTGCACATCCAGGGCTGCCAGTCGGAGACGGGTGGGAGGGACTTCAGCCCGATGGAATCGCGCGAAGCGCTCGGGGCCGGAGCCGCTTGCACGACAACATGGCCAGCACGGCATGGCGCGCACCTCAGGCCTCCGGCCCGGTCTTGCGCCGCGGCCGCTTGCGCCAGGCTCCGATGTAGCGAACCACGAGGCTCGCGCCGATCCACGCCGCGAGCAGCGCGAGCGGCCATGCGAGCACGCGCGGCCAGAAGATGCCGACGATCGCGAGCGAGAGCAGCAGCGCACCGCCGATCAGCAACGGCGCGGTTTCGGCCGGGCCGAGCACGCGGCGGTTGGTGATCGCCGCGCCGATCGAGTTCGCGATGCGCAGTGCGCCCGCGGCCGCGCGGCTCGAGCTCCCGCCGCCGCCGGTACGACGGCCGCGGCCCGCATCGTCGCCGTGCGCGCGTCGGCGGCGCGGCATCTTGAGCACGATCTCGGTCGCATTCGCGAGATCCTCGCGGTACTGCGCTTCCATCCGGCGCGCGAACGCTTCGTCCTCGATCGCGAGGTCGATCTCGCAGTTGCCGATCCAACTCGACACATTGAGGTTGCTCGAGCCGACGCGCGCCCAGCGGCCGTCCGCGACCGCGGTCTTCGCGTGCAGCATCGAACCGTTCCACTCGAACACGCGCACGCCGGCTTCGAGCAGCGGTCGGTAGCCCGAGCGCGAGAGCGCGCCGACCGCGGGCAGGTCGCTGCTGCCCGGCACCAGCAGGCGCACGTCGACGCCATCGCGCGCGGCCGCCGCGAGCGCCTGCACGTAGGGCGCAACGCCGACGAAGTAGGCGTCGGTCAGCCACAGGTTGGTGCGCGCCATCGAGGCGATCAACTGGTCGACGCGATAGAGGCCGCCGACGTTCGGCACCGTGGCGACCACGCGCAGGTCGACGTGGCCGGCCGGTTCCGCATGCGGCCATTGCTCCAGCAGGTCGACGGACAGCGGTTCGCCGACCTGCGCCCAGCTGTCGGCGAACACCTGCACGAGGTCGCGCAGCACCGGCCCGCGCACCGCGACCGCGGTGTCGCGCCAGGGCGGGATGTCGCGCGCGGGATCGCCGAGCCACTTGCCGCTGACGCAGATGCCGCCGACGAACCCGACCTCGGAATCGACCACCAGCAGCTTGCGATGGTCGCGCGAGAGCCAGCCGAATGGATTCGCGAACCGCAGCGGGTTGTAGGTGCGCACTTCGCCGCCGGCCTCGAGCAGCGGCGTCCAGAACGCGCTGGAGGACTGGCCGAGGCAGCCGAGCCAGTCGCGCAGCACGTACACGCGTACCCCGGCGCGCGCGCGCTCGACCAGCGCGTCGAGGAACGAGCGCCCGGTCGCGTCGTCGCGAAAGATGTAGTTCTCGAACAGCACCGCATGGCGCGCGCCCGCGATCGCCGCGCGCCAGGCGTCGAAATTCGCCTCGCAGTCGACCAGCAACTCGACCGCGTTGCCGGCCACCAGCGGCGCGCCAGCGGCGCGGCTGAACGCCTGCTCGGCCAGCAGGCGCGACATCGGCGACTTGTTGACAGCCGGTGTCACCTGGCGCACTCCCGGGTGCGCGCGCCAACGCGGCGGTGTCGCGCCGGCATCGCCGATGCACCCCTCTTGCGGGGCTCGCGTCGCGCGGGAATTGGGGACATCATGGGGTCGAGGCGGGCCTGGCGACTGGACGGGGGCCCAGTGTAGTCGCTGGGCATGGCGCGGCCGCGTCAGGGGCTGGTCGGGGCCGGCCCGGAACTTGCTAGACCCCTCTCGAGGTCCGCGCGTCCCTGCGCCGGATGGAGCACTCCGATGAGCGAAGCCTATCGCCGACTGGTCGAACACCTGCCGCCGCGTGCCGCCGCGACGCGCGACGCCAACGCCGACCCGCGTGCGCTGCGCGCGATCCTCGACGCGCTTCCGATGGCGAACTTCGGCGTCGCGTTGCGCAAGTTGCTCGAAGCGCTGCAGGCGCTCAACGGCCACGCCTTCGACGGTGCGCAGCGGCTCGACGGACTCGAGGTACTGCGCGAGCCGGCCATGCAGCTGCTGACATCGGCGGACCGCCAGATCGTCGGCGCGAGTTTCCCGCTGCCGCGCCAGAAGGCCGAACTCGGCGAGCTCGCGTTGCAGTTCCGCGGCGAGTTCGCGACCGGCTACCGGATCGCACTGGCGGAGTTGTGCAAGCCGAACGGCTCGGTGCCGTTCATGCGCGGGCGCCAGGTCGCGCTGGCCGCGGTGCGCGCGCTGCAGCATGGCAGCGACTGGCTCGCCGGCGCCTACCAGATCTATCGCACGCCCCCGCTGGGTGCCTGGCGCGCACTGCATGACGTGTATCGTTTCGCCGTATCGCTGCGCCTCGACGACCGCGCGATCGACGAGACCGATGCGCGCGGCGTGTACGCGCAGGCACTGCTGCTCGCGCTGGCCAATCCGTATCGCCATACGCAGCGCGAGCAGGTCGAGCTGGTCGCGTTGGTACGCGTGGTCGCACCGCTCGCGCGCCTTCATGTCGGCAACCATGGTGGTCACGACGTGCCGATCGACGCGGATGCGGATGCGGGCCCGGGCTACCTGCCCGACGAACGTCTTGCCGGTGCAGCGGCGCGCCTCGCGCTCGACATCGGTCCCGCGCTCGAGCTGGTGGATCGCCAGCTCGCCTCGATGCAAGCCGCCGCGATCAGCGTGCCGGTGCCGCAACGTGGCGGCACCGCGCTGCAGGTCGACGCGGCGCTGCTGCGCAAGGTTGCGACGGCCTGGGGCGCGCGCGCCACGCGCGGCCACGAGCGCCTCGGTGGCGGCTACATGCTCGACAGCGTGCTCGGACTGCACGACCTGCACTACGTGCTGGCAGGCGGCGAAGGCTTCGACGCGTTCATGCAACGCGTGCGCGGCCAGGCGATCAGCCTCAGCGAGGCCGATCGCGCATCCAGCTGGCGCACCGGCGCGAGCGAGTTCGCGCGCGCGACGCGCCTGCCCGTGCGCGTGGTGGACCAGGGTCTCGGCGGTTATCGGCTGCTGTGGGATCGCGGCGACGGCGGCGCGGCTGCGCGCGCTCGCGTGTCGGAGCTGGTCGGGCTCGCACTGCCCGATCCCGGCGACGGCGACGTGGAGTGGATGATCGGCGTGATCCGCTGGATCCGCATCGACGACCAGGGCCGCGTCGACGCCGGCGTGGAATTGCTCGCGCGCCGTGCGCTGCCGGTCGGGGTGCGCTCGCTCGACCACATGCAGGCGCGGGTGCCGCTGCGCGGACTGCTGCTGACGCCGCTCGCGGCCGAGGACGGCGCCGATTACGCTGCGCTCGTGACTGCGACGGAACTCGACCGCCTGACCACCGAGGTCGACCTCGCAGTGCCGACGGACCTGCGCGGACCGCCGCTGCCTGCGCGATCGGCGCGTGCGCTCGGGCTGCGCGTGGTGGAAGCGACCGGCATCTTCCAGCACTTCGCGTTGCCCGACGCGCCGCCGCACGCCGAGTTCCAGGCCGCCAGCTGAATCGCTTCGGCCGCGCGTCCGCGTCAGGGCGCGTCGAAGCCGTCGGCGAAGATCACGTCGACTTCGACGATCTCGATCGACCAGCTGCGCGATGACACCAGCAGACCGTCCGCCATCGACGGGAGCACCAGCGCGGTCGGGTCCGACACGTGCAGTTCGAGCGTGCGCGACGACGGCGTCGTTGCCGGCTGGTTGAACACGTAGGTGGGCTGGTCGGCGCCCGCGATCGGCACGCCATCGAGGCGCCATTCGAGCGCATGCGCGCCGATGCTCGGCTGCAGCAAGGCCACGCCGAAGGCCTGGTCGACCCCGGCTTCCACCACGACCGGCACGCCGGTCGCCGGCGATTCGCTGCCGGGTTCGATCGGGTCGATGCCGCCCGCGGGCGTGCCCCAGCCGCCGCGGTACAGATGCTTGACGTATTCCTGGCGGCACACCGCGCAGAACTCGACGCCGAGCTGGCGCATTTCGCACTGGTTCGCGGGCCGGTACATGCCGGTCGTGAAGTAGCGCGCGCCCTCGAACAGGCCGGTGCCCGGGGTGCCGGGCGGCGTCGGGATCGAAATGCCGGGCGAGAACAGGTCGCGCCACTTCACCGCCGACGCGAGCGTCTGTTTGGTCACGTTCGCTTCGCAGGCGGGGCCGCCGCCGGTATCGCTGCAGGTCGGGTAACCCGGGTAAGCGCTGTCGTACTCGTCGGCGAGGCCGGTGAACGTGTGGCCGAACTCGTGGATCGTGACTTCGACTGCGGCGGCATGCTGCGACATCACGCCGACCTGACCGCCCGAGCCGCCATAGACCGGATCGTTCACCGAGACCAGGATCACGTCCCAGTCCGGGATCGACGCGGCCGCGGCGAGCACGAGGCCATTGTTCGCGACCAGCAGTCGATGGATCGG
>DAIOWG010000073.1:0-8463 GCA_036758645.1 Dokdonella sp.
CGTCGAGGTCGGAGGCGAACTGCGCGAACGCGGCGAGCTCGCGGTACTGCGCGAGCGCGAGCTTCACGCCGCCCGAGAGCTTCTTGACGATCTTGGTCTGCGCCGCGCCACCGACGCGCGACACCGAGATGCCCGCGTTCACGGCCGGGCGGATGCCCGCGTTGAACAGGTCGGTCTCGAGGAAGATCTGGCCGTCGGTGATCGAGATCACGTTGGTCGGCACGAACGCCGAGACGTCGCCGGCCTGGGTCTCGATGATCGGCAGCGCGGTGAGCGAGCCGGTCTTGCCCTTGACCGCGCCGTTGGTGAACTTCTCGACGTACTCCTCGGACACGCGCGAGGCGCGCTCGAGCAGGCGGCTGTGCAGGTAGAACACGTCGCCCGGATACGCTTCACGGCCCGGCGGGCGCTTGAGCAGCAACGAGATCTGGCGGTAGGCCCAGGCCTGCTTGGTGAGGTCGTCGTAGATGATCAGCGCGTCTTCGCCGATGTCGCGGAAGAACTCGCCCATCGCGCAGCCCGCGTACGGGGCGATGTACTGCATCGCGGCCGATTCGGAGGCCGAGGCGGCGACGATCACGGTGTGCGCGAGCGCGTCATGCTCCTCGAGCTTGCGCACCACGTTCGCGATCGAGCTCTGCTTCTGGCCGATCGCGACGTAGATGCATTTGATGCCGGAATTCTTCTGGTTGATGATCGCGTCGACGGCCACCGCGGTCTTGCCGGTCTGGCGGTCGCCGATGATCAGCTCGCGCTGGCCGCGGCCGATCGGGATCATCGAGTCGACCGACTTGTAGCCGGTCTGCACCGGCTGGTCGACCGACTTGCGCCAGATCACGCCCGGCGCGACCTTCTCGACCGGCGAGGTCTGCTTCGCGTTGAGCGGGCCCTTGCCGTCGATCGGTTCGCCGAGCGCGTTGACGACGCGGCCGAGCAGTTCGCGGCCGACCGGCACTTCGAGGATGCGGCCGGTGGTCTTGGCGGTGTCGCCTTCGCGCAGGTGCTCGTAGTCGCCGAGCACGACCGCGCCGACCGAATCGCGCTCGAGGTTCAGCGCCAGCGCGAAGGTATCGCCCGGCAGCTCCACCATCTCGCCCGACATCACGTCGTTGAGGCCGTGGATGCGCACGATGCCGTCGGACACGCTGGTCAGCGTGCCTTCGTTGCGCGATTCCGCGGACAGCTTGAACTTTTCGATGCGGCTCTTGATGAGCTCGCTGATTTCGGACGGATTGATCGTGGTGGCCATTGCCCGGATTCCTTTGTCACGTATCGCTGCAGCGACGCTCGCAGAGATGAGCTCTTGGTTGGAAAGTGCGGGCAGGGATGCCCGCGTCTCGATTCTCGCGATCATGGAAGATCGCACCAGTCAATTGCCTAATGAGCCAGGGCCTGTTCCAGGCGCGCCAGCCGGCCGCGCACGGAACCGTCGATGACGACGTCACCCGCGTCGATCACGGCGCCGCCGAGCACGTTCGCGTCGATCGACTGCTCGATCTCGATGTCGCGACCGAAGCGGCGCTTGAGCGCGTCCTTGAGCTTGGCGGTTTCGGCCGCGTCGATCGGCGCGGCCGAGCGCACGTTGACCTTGAGCACGCGTTCGGCGTCCTGCTTGTAGCCTTCGAACAGCGCGCCGATCTCCGGCAGTACCGGCAGGCGCCCGTTCTCGGCCAGCAACGCGGTGAAGCGCGAGTACGCCGAATCGGCGGACTCGCCTTCCGGCGCGAACAGCGCGGCGAGGTCGGCCTGCGAGACGCGTGGATCGCCGAACAGCGCGATCACGCGCGGGTCGGCCGCGACCTGCGCGGCGAACGCGAGCTTGCCGGCCCATGCCGCGAGCGCGTCGTCGGCGCGCGCGAGTTCGAATGCAGCGCGTGCGTACGGTCGGGCGAGGGTGAGAGCGTCGGACATCGGTCAGATCTCGGTGACGAGCTGGTCGATCAGCGCCTTGTGCGCGTTCGCATCGATCTCTCGGCGCAGGATCTTCTCGGCGCCGGCGACCGCGAGCGAGGCGACCTTGCCGCGCAGTTCCTCACGTGCCTTGTGCGCCTGCGCCTCGATGTCGGCCGCGGCGATCGCCTTCTGCTTGGTCGCCTCGACGATCGCGTCCTGGCGCGCCTTGTCGACGATCTGCGCAGCCTGCTGGTTCGCCTTCTCGATGATCTGCGTCGCCTCGGCGCGCGCCTTGCGGATCTCGTCCGCGACGCGTGCATCGGCATCGGCGAGCTCCTTGCGCGCCTTCTCGGCCTGGTTGAGGCCTTCCTCGATCTTCTTCTGGCGCTCTTCGATCGCCGCGATGATGTGCGGCCAGCCGAATTTCATGACCAGCAGGACCACGGCGAAGAACGCCAGGCCCTGGATGACCAGGGTGATGTTCGGAACCATTGCGTTGCTCCTGGCTGGCGGGGACGGCGCCTGCGCGCCGGCCCTGCCGGGATCGCGGGATTGTTACTGGACGCCGAGCGTGCCGAGCAGCGGGTTCGCGAACAGCAGCAGCAGCGCGATCGCGACGCCGATCATCGGCACCGCGTCGAGCAGGCCCGCGACGATGAACATCTTGGTCTGCAGCATCGGGGTGAGCTCCGGCTGGCGCGACGCACCCTCGATGAACTTGCCACCGAGCAGCGCGAAGCCGATCGCGGTGCCGAGCGCACCGAAGCCGATCAGCAGCGAGGCGGCGATGACGGTCATGCTGAGGACATCGGCGACCTGTGCGATGTTGGCGATGGTTTCCATGGTTGTCTCCGTGGTTCTCTAGGGTGATGAAGAATCGGGTCGAAACAGCACTACAGAAAAGCAGGTCTTTCGTCGCGAACGTCCATCGAAGAACGCTCGTGCTTCACTTTGAAAGTGCGACCATGGATGGTCGCTCTGCCCTTGCAATCAAGGACGATTGCAAAGGTCAATGACTTTCTGCGGCCATGCTCAGGTACACCAGGCTCAGCACCATGAAGATGAAGGCCTGCAGCGTGATGATCAGGATGTGGAACGCGGTCCAGCCGAAGCCCGCGATGAACTGGCCGATGCCGAGCGGCCAGGTCGAGAAATCGCCGAGCGAGGCGCCGAGCGTCATCACCGCGATCAGGATGAAGATCAGCTCGCCCGCATACATGTTGCCGAACAGACGCAGGCTGAGGCTGACCGGGCGCACCGCTTCCTCGATCAGGCGCAGCAGCAGGTTCGGGATCACCAGCGCGACCTTGCCGACCGGGCCTTCGGCGTGGAATGGCGCGGTCAGGAACTCGCCGAAGAACTTGCCCACGCCCTTGCTGCTGATGCCGACGTACTGGATCAGCAGGAACACGCCGAGCGCCATGCCGAGCGTCGTGTTGAGGTCGGCCGTCGGCACCACGCGCAGGTAGGCGTGGTGCGGATCGTGGCCGGCCACCGCATAGGCGTTCGCCCATGCCCACGGCAGCAGGTCGATCGGCAGCAGGTCCATGAAGTTCATGAGGAACACGAGGCAGAAGATCGTGACCAGCAACGGCGCGACGATCTTGCTGGTGCCGTGGAAGGTCTCCTTGACCAGCCCGTCGACGAACAGCACCACCATCTCGATCGCGCACTGCAGCTTGCCCGGCACGCCCGCGGTCGCACGGCGCGCCACCAGCACGAACAGGAACATGAAGACCAGCGCGGCGAGCAGCGTGAACGCGAGCGTGTCGAGGTTGATCTTCATGAACGCACCGTCGCCGACGCTGAGCTGCGCGTGCTGCAGATGGTGCTGGATGTACCCGGTCATGTCGGCCGAGCCGGCTTGTTCAGTGGCCATCGTGTTACCTGGTTGCAATGAGGGCGAGCCAAAACGCAAACTGGGCCGCGATCACCCCGGCGATCAAACCCGGGAACGGCAGCTTCAGCACGGCGATGGCGACGTACAACGCCGCGCACAGCCAGCACCACTTCAACACCTCCGCCGCGTAGGCGGAGCGCAGCGCCATCCGCGCCGGAACCACTCCCCGACCGAACAGGCGCAGCGCGAACAGCAGGTTGCCCGCGGCGACGATCGATCCGCCGGCGAATGCCGCGAGCGCGGCGCGCCAGCCGAACGCGGTGGCCACCAGCGCCGTCGCGAACGTCGCGCCGAGCTGCAGGGTTGCCGTGCGGACCGCCACGTGCCAGCCGTGGGTGATGGAATTGCGCACTGGATCATCCCGGCGAGGGCGAAGGATGCGGCGTGCGTCTCCCGTCAACCACCGCTGCAAAGCCTGAAGAGTTTACCAAGCCCGCGCAGCTTGTAGCAATCACGCGTGCGGGCCCGCGCGTGCGGCGCCGCGCTGGATGCGCGCGAGATCCGGATTCGAACCTGCGTCCGATTGCCGCAGCGCGCGGATCGACGCCGCCAAAAAAAAGAGGCCGGACAGGGTCCGGCCTCGAACTGGACGTCACCGCGACAGGGGAGACGCGGCGACGTCGATTCCCTGTGGGAATCTATGGGCTCAGCGGGCGGCCTTGCGCGCCGTCGCGGCCTGCTTGTTGATGGCCTCGCTGGTGTTCTCGAGGCTGCCCTTGGCGAGCGAGCCGAGCGCTTCGGAGGTCTTCAGCGAGACGCCGAACACTTCCTGGCTGTTGGCATAGAGCTTCTCGGCGCTTTCCTTGGCGAGCTGGACGCCCTTCTCGGAAATCGTCTTCAGGCCTTCGAAATCGCGCACTTCGGCGGCTTCGGTCCAGAACTCGACCGACGCCTTCATGCGCTCTTCGAACGCCTTGAGGTTGAGCTCGGTGATGCGCTCGAAACCGGCGAGCGCGAGGCCCTGGGCCTTGACGAAGGTATCGGCATAGCTCTTGCCGAGCGCCGCGTTCTGGGAATTGATCTGCTCGAACATGATCTTTGCCTCTGGGTGTTTGGGGAGTGTGGAGGCACTCTAGCAGAGGTTTTGTTGCGATGCAACACAATGAGGTCCGAGGAGCGTGGATCGCAGGTTTGCATTCAGCTTGATGGCTTGCCGATCAAGGGGTTGGGCGACACCGCCGCTTTTGTTGCAGCGCATGGCTTCGGGGTGCCGCGAGCCACGCACCGCCCTCAGTGCGCGAGAAACATGGGGCTGGAGCCCTTCTGCACGGGTCACGCGCCGCGATAGCTGCAGGCCGAGGTGCAGGTCTCGTGCACGACCACCTGCGAAAGCAGCGGCAGGCTGGGCCGCAGGCGTTCCCAGATCCAGATCGCGAGGCGCTCGCTGGTCGGATTCTCGAGGCCGGGCACGTCGTTGAGGCAGCGATGATCGATCTGGTCGAACACCGGCTCGAACGCCTTCTTGATGTCCGCGTAGTCCATGACCCATCCGAGCTCGGGATCGAGCGGACCGGCGACATGGATCGCGATGCGGAAGGAATGGCCGTGCAGGCGCGCGCACTTGTGCCCGGCGGGCACGTTCGGGAGCCGGTGCGCCGCCTCGATCTGGAACGTCTTCGAAATCTCCATCACGGCGAGTCTACTAGAGCGCGGCGGGGTCCCGTGGTGGCGCGCCAGCCTCGATGTTCGATCGGTTGGCGGGAACGGCCGCGCCTTGTCGTGGAACCTGATGCGGGCGCCGTGTCCGCGCGAGGCGGACGGAGTCACGGATGCACACGATGGAACGCAAGCCGGACGCACGTGCCGGCGCCTGGTGCTTCGGCGGTTTCAGGCTCGATCTCGCGCGCGAGGAACTGGTCGGACCGAACGGCGTGCGCGTCCTGCGGCGCAAGGCCTTCGCGACGCTGCGCCGCCTGCTCGAGGCTGCACCCGCGCTGGTCACGCTCGACCAGCTCCTCGACGATGTCTGGGGGCGGCACGCGATCTCGCCGAGCGCGGTGCCGAACGTGATCGTGGAACTGCGCCAGGCGCTCGGCGACGACGCGCGGGCGCCGCGCTTCATCGAGACGCGCCATCGACGCGGCTACCGCATCGCGCTGCCGGTCACGCGCGAGCCCGCGACGCGCGCTGCGGCGAGCGTGGCGTTGCGCGGCGGCGGCGCCCTGCTCGCCGCGCTCGAGGCCTGCGCCCACCAGCCCGCCGCGATGCCGGACACGCGACTGCGCCGGCTGCACGAACTCGCCTGCGAGAACGGCCTTCCCTTCCTCGCGATCGAAGCGCGCCTTGCCTTGCAGGCGCTGTGCGGCAGTGACGAAAGCCTCGAGCGCCGCCTGGTCGGAAGCTGACGCCACGACGTGCAGCGGCGTCAGCCCGCGCGCGCGAGATCGCTTTCGAGCGCCGCGAGTTCGCGACGCGCAGCCTCGAACTCGGGCCGATCCGGCAACAACGCGCGCGCGCGCGCGGCCTGCGCACGCGCGGCCGTCGCATCGCCCGAGCGGAGCTGCATGAACCCGCGCTCGATCGCGAGCAGCGCATGGCTCGGATGGGAGGCGTGCAGCTCCTGCCAGACCCGCTCGGCTTGCGCGAGCGCGGGCGCGGCCTCGGCGCCGCGCCCGAGCTTGCGCAACACGCGCGCCTCGCCGATCCAGAGGTCGCCGCCGTCCCAGCCGAGGCGCGCGCCGAACAGCTCGGGCTGCTGGCCATGGCGGAACGCCGCGATCGCGCCCTCGAGGTCACCCAGTTGCTCTCTCGCTCGCGCGAGCGTCTCGTACTGGATCGCCAACGCGGTGCGCCCGCGCGCGCCGCTCGCTTCGTTGATCGCGATCGCGCGCTCGATCTCGCCGCGCGCCTGCGCGACGCGACCGAGCTGCAGGTGGTAATTCGCGACGAGGAACAGGTGGCGCGCATATTCGGTGTGCTGTTCCCCCCAAAGCCGCCTGCGGACTTCGCCGTCGCTCGCGATCAGGCCGTCGGCTTCGGCGTAGTCGCCACGCGCAACCAGCAGCCCGGCGAGGCCGAGCGCGGCGAGGCTGGTATCGGGATGGTCGGTGCCATTGAGGCGCGCGAGCGTCGCGTAGCCCTGGCGCTTGAGCGCCAGCGCTTCATCGAAATGGCCACCTTCGGCGAGCCGGCCCGAGAGGTCGTGCATCGCGCGCGCAGTCGCCGCGTTGTCGGGCCCGAGCCGCTCGCGCGCGCTCGCGAGCGCGGCGCGGTTCTCCGCGATCGCGCGTTCGAGCTGGCCGTCCTGGTTGAGCCGGATCGCCTTCAGGCGCCAGGCGTGGATGCGCCGCTCGGCCTGGCTTTCGCGATCGCCGTACAGCTGCATCGCTTCATCGACGAGCGCGAGGGATCGGGCGCGGTCGGGCGCGTCGGACAGCTGCGCCGCGAGGCCGTAGGCGACATCCGCGAGCAGCGCGGGGTCGGCCGATTCCTCGCGTTTCAGCAATGCGTAGGATTCCTCGTACAACGCACGACTGCTCTCGCGCTCGCGCCGCTGCGAATACATCTTGCCGAGCATGTAGAGCAGGCGCGCGCGCAACGCGGGCTGGTTGGCCATGCTCGTGCGCAACTGCGAGGTGCCGTATGCGAGCGCGTCGGCCACGGTCTTCTCTTCGCCGCGGTGCTGCTGCGGCGTGGCCCACATCAGCAGGCCCGAGAGGAACTCGATCGCGGCTTCCGCGCGGGCGGCCTGGGCGGTCGCGCGCACCGCCTGCGCGCGCGCGGCATCGCGTTCGACCGCAACGCGCCAGCCCGCCGCCGCGAGTACCAGCATCCCGAGCAGCGCGCCCGCGAGCGCGACCGGATGGCGCCGTGCAAAGCGCGTCGCGAGGTAGCCGAGCCCGCCGGCGCGAGCCGCGACCGGACGGTGCGCGAGGAAGCGCACGAGGTCGTCCGCGAGCGCGGCGACGCCGGCGTAGCGCTCGCGCGGATCGAGCGCGGTGGCGCGCTGCAGGATCGCGGCGAGGTCGCGCGGCAGATCGCGCAGCTGCGCATGCGCGAGCGCCACCGGCGCGGCGCCCGGCGCGGCGGCATCGAGTGCGTTCGCGTGCGCGCATGCCGCGGGGACATACAGCACCTCGAGCAGGGTCGCCACGAGCAAGCCGGCCTGGTAGACGTCCGAACTCACCGTCACCGCTTCGCCGCGCCACTGTTCCGGGCTCGCGTAGCGCGGCGTCAGCGCGTGGTTGCCGAGCAGATCCTGCTGGTCGGCGAGTCGCGCGATGCCGAAGTCGAGCAGGCGCACGCGGCCCTGCGCGTCGACGAGCACGTTCGAGGGCTTGATGTCGCGATGCACGAGCAGCCTCGAATGTGCGAACGCGAGTGCGTCGCACAGCTCGATCGCGAGCCGCAGGCGTTGCGCACGCGTCGCCTCGTGGTGGCGGCACCACGCGTCGATCGGCTCGCCCTCGACCAGCTCCATCGCGAACCAGAGCATCGAGTCGGCGGTGCGGCCGCCATCGATGAGGCGCGCGATGCCCGGGTGTTCGAGACCGGCCAGCGTCTGCCGCTCGCGCCGGAACAGTTCTTCCGCGGCACTGCGGTCGCCCGCGACCGCCATCCACTTGAGCGCGACGCGCTGCTCGAACTCGCCGTCGGCGCGCTCGGCGAGGTAGACGGCGCCCATCCCGCCGCGCCCGACCTCGCGGACGACGCGGTAGCGTCCGAAGCGC
>DAIOWG010000073.1:8473-10978 GCA_036758645.1 Dokdonella sp.
ATCGCCATGCCGCCGCGCGAGAGCTCGCGCACGATGCGGAACGCGCCGATCGCATCGCCGGGCTCGAGCTCGCGTGGCGGCGGCGACTGCGCGAGCAGCGCACGCACCAGCGCGCCGCCGAACGCGCCGCCCGTGCGCAGGCGTTCGCGGTCGATCATCGTGGATCCTGCGCGGCGAGCCACTCGCGCGCACGCGCCCATTCGCGCTGCACGGTGCGCGTCGAGAGGCCGAGCGCGGTCGCGGTCTCGTCTTCGCTGAGCCCCGCGAAGAAGCGGCAGGCGACCACTGCAGCCTGCTGCGGCTGGTCGTGCTCGAGCTTGCGCAACAGGTCGTCGATCGCGAGCAGTTCCTCGGCGTCGCGCGTCTGCGCGAGTTCGACCTCGTCGAGGTCGATGCGTTCGGCGCCGCCGCCGCGCTTGTGCGCGAGCCTCGCGCGCGCCATCTCGATCAGGAGGTGGCGCATCGCCTGCGCCGCGATCGCGAGCAGGTGGTCACCGTCGTTGATGCCGGGGCAATTGCGGATCAGGCGCAGGTAACACTCGTGCACGAGGCCGGTGGTGTCGAGCGTCGCGCCACCGAGGCTCCTGCGTGCGCGCCGCGCGAGCACCTGCAGTTCGGCGTAGGCGCAGGCGAACACCTGGTCCCAGGCGGCGCGGTCGCCCGTGCGCGCGAGCGCCAGCGCATCGGCGAGCGGGGCGGCGTGCTCGGTCATCGCGATCGGGCCTGCAGGGGGCGGGCGGCGGCGACGCGATTATGGACCCGCGATGCCCGCCTCCGTGCGTGACGTGATCGAAATATCACGATTCATGGATGCGATTTCGGACACTCGGTGCGCGCGGGGCCCGATGCTGGCTGGAACACACGTCGAGGATCCCGCGCGATGCGCACTCCGCTGCTGCTGGCCATGCTGCTGTACTCACTCCATGCGGCGACACCAGCCACGGCCGGACGCCGGGCCGACCTGGCCGTGACGCCCCGGGCCACGGTCGCGGATGCAGCCACCGGCGCCAGCGGGCCGCGCGTCCTGCTCGATGCGGACTTCGATGACCAACCGCTGGATTCACCGATCGGAATCGGCGGTCCGACGCTCGGCCAGCCGGTGTCGATCCACCCGGGCCTGCTCGCGATCGTGCGCGACGCCCCGCGACCGAGCCCATCGCTCGAACTCGCGCACGACACGCCCGGCCTTGCGCGCACGGCGCGTTTCGAATTCCTCGAATCGGAGGAGGTCATGCACGGCGACGTCGAGCTGCGCTTCGTGTTCCGCGCCGAGCAGCTCGATTTCTTCAGCCTGGTCTACGTGCGCGAACAGGCCAGCAGTTCCCGCTCGTTCCTCACGATGAGCCTGCACCCGTCGGGCGCGATCCATGCGAATGACGCGAGCGGGGAGCCGTCCATCGACGTCGGCAGCTACCTCCCCGGCGTCGACTGCGAGGTGCACGTGACGTTCCACCTCGACGCCGGCACCTGGGATCTCGCCATCGACGACGTGCCCGTGCTGCTCGGACGCCCGCACGGAGTCGAAGATCGTGGCATCGGCGGCTTGCTGTTCGGCACCGATCACCAGACCCAGGCCGGCAGCCTGCTCTACATCGACACCCTCCGCGTGCGGCGCGGCGATGGAATCTACGCGGACGGATTCGAGCCGGGTCCCGGCGCCGGCAGCCCCGGCGCCGCCCGATAGCCGCGCGGCTGCCCTGGCGCAAGGCTCATGCGCGCGGGCCCGCGCGGCGCGTCACCGCGTGCGGCGCCCGCGCGCGCGCGACCACGCGATTGCGCCCGCGCGACTTCGCTTCGTAGAGCGCGCGGTCGGCGATCGCGATCAGCACATCGGGCGACTGGTCCGCCTGTGGATGCAGCGACGAGACCCCGACGCTGATCGTGACCCACGGTGCGATCGCCTGCGGATGCGGCAGTGCACGCGCCTCGACCGCGCGGCGCAGGTATTCACCGGCGCGCCGCGCTTCGCGCAGGCCGCAGCCGGGGAGCAGCAACGCGAACTCTTCGCCGCCATAGCGCGCGACGTACTCGCGCGCCGCACCGGCGACTTCGCAGCAGACCTGCGCGAGTTCGCGCAGGCACTCATCGCCATGCAGGTGGCCGCGCGCGTCGTTGAGCGCCTTGAAGCAGTCGACGTCCGCGAGCAGCAGGGCGAGCGGGCGCGTCGCCTTCGCATGGTGCTCCCATTGTTCGGCCAGGTGCTGGTCGAAACAGCGGCGGTTCGCGATGCCGGTGAGGCCGTCGCTCATCGACAGGCGCTGCAGCCGACGGTTCGCTCGCTCGAGTTCGCGCACGACGCGCGCGAGATGGATTGCACCCGCGATCTGCGCCGCGATCGCATCGAACACCGCGCATACCTCGGGCGCGAAGAAATCCGCGCGCGTGCTCTCGAGATTCAGCACGCCGTGCAGGCGCGCGCGGTGGCGGATCGGCACGAGGTATTCGGAACGCACCTCGCGGTTGCCGGGCACGTAGTCGGGATCGCCATCGGTGTCGGCGCCTTTC
>DAIOWG010000074.1:0-10941 GCA_036758645.1 Dokdonella sp.
TGTTCGGCGGCGACGGCGGCGCGGAAGCGCGCACCGGCGGATGCGTTCTGATCCATGGAAACCCCGCGGCAAAGCGCCCAATTCTAGCCGATCCGGCAGGCCGGGCGACCGAAACGACCGGCTGCACGCGACCTCGGCTCGCGGCACGAAATCCAGCCCTGGTGGCTCGCGCGAAGAGTTCGGGGCTGAAGCCTCCCCGGAACTCTCGGCTGCTGAAGTCCCACCCGCGACGCCGGCGAGCGAGGAGCGGCCGGCCGACCTGCGGTCGTCCAGCCTACGCGCGCTTGGTGCCGGCGAACGTGGTCATCGCCGGAACATCCGGTGCGTCGTCGCGCAATTGCGGCGCGGGCCGGCCGAGCAGGTAACCCTGGCCGAACTCGCAGCCCATGCCGATCAGGGCTTGCTTCTGTTCCGGTGTCTCGATGCCCTCGGCGATCACGCGGATGTCGAGCGCGCGCGCGAGTGCGAGGATCGCCGCGACCACCGTGGTGGTGGCGCGCGTCCCGCCATCGAGCGCCTGCACGAACGCGCGGTCGATCTTGAGCATGCGCAGCGGCAGGGAATGCAGGTAGCTCAGCGACGAGTAACCCGTGCCGAAATCGTCGAGCGCGGCGCCGACGCCGATCTCGCGCAGGCTTTCCAGCGTGCTGCGCACGTGGTCGGGGTCGTCGAGCAACGATCCTTCGGTCACTTCGATCACGAGCCGGGAAGGCGCGAGGCCGACGCGGTCGACCAGGCGCAGCAGGCGCTGGCCGAAGTCTGAGTGGCGCAGATGCAGGGCGGAGACGTTGAGGGTCAGGAACGTGTCCTGGCGGCGCATGCGGGCCGCCGCCGCGCAAGCCGCTTCGAACAACTGCCAGTCGATCGCTTCGATATGGCCGCTTTCGTGGGCCACGCGCAGGAACTCGCCGGGCACGAGCAGCCCGCGGCGAGGATGATTCCACCGCAACAAGGCTTCGTGGCCGACCACTTCCCCGCTGCCGAAGCGCAGGATCGGCTGGAAATGCGGCAGGAATTCGCCGACCTGCATCGCGCGCCGCAACTCGCCTTCCATCGCGAGCACGTCGACCGCGCTGCGCGCGAGCGTCTCGTCGAACATCACGCAGCGCTTGCGCCCCAGATCCTTGGCTCGATACAGCGCGAGATCGGCGTCGCGCAGCAGGTCGTCGGCGGTACGGTAAGTCGAATCGCCGATTGCAATGCCGATGCTGACCGACGGCTCCAGCTCGCGTCCTGCCGCCTGCAGCGGACGCGCGAGCACCTCGAGCATCTCGCGCGCGAGCGCCTGCACCGCGTCCGCACCGGGCGAAGCCTCCAGCAACACCGCGAACTCGTCGCCGGACAACCGCGCGACGAGATCGGGCGGCCCCACGCAGTGCTGCAGCCGGACCGCGATCTCGCGCAGCAGTTCGTCACCGGCCAGGTGCCCGAGGCTGTCGTTGATGACCTTGAATCGATCCACGTCGAGGTAAAGCAGCGCGCAGCGCCGCCAGGGCTCGCGCTCGATTCGAGCGAGCACGCCATCCAGGCGCTCGCGCAGGTAGCGCCGGTTCGGCAACCCGGTGAGCGCGTCGTGCATGACCTGGTGCTGCAACTGCTGCTGCATGTGCTCGCGCTGCAGCATCTGCTCGCGCAGTTCGCGCGTGCGGTCTTCGACGCGCCGCTCGAGATCGGCATAGGCGTGTTGCAGCGAGACCGCCGATCGGCGCCGGTGGATGCTGCTCGCGATCTGCATCGCCGCGAAGCCGAGCAACTCCTGGTCGGCCGGGCCGTAGCCCACGTCGGCCGAGTAACTCTGCACGACCACGAGTCCGATCACCTCGTCTTCGACGCGCAGCGGCACGCCGAGCCAGCACTCGGCCGGCCTTCCGATGCGGGCGGCGTCGATCTCGCCCGCGCGCGCGAGTTCGTTGATGCGCTCGCGCCCGCCGAGCAGCGGCGCGCCCGAGCGCAGCACGTACTCGCTGAGTCCACGCCCGACCTCGCGCGACACGACCCGGCGCACACCCGCGTCGACGTAATACGGGAACGCGAGGATGCGGCGGTCGTCGGACAGCAGCGCGATGAAGAAATTCTCGGCGTTCAGCAGCTCACCGACGACCTCGTGCAACCGCGCGTAGAAGTCGGATTCGTCGAGGTCGGCGGTGGCGAGCTGCGCGATGTGGAACAGCGCCGCCTGCAGGCGCTCTGCGCGTTGGCGCTCCAGGACTTCCTGCTGCAGGCCGAAGTTCGCCTGCGCCAGTTCCATGGTGCGTTCCCGCACCAGTTCCTCGAGCTCGTCCTTGCTTTGCTTGCGTTCCAGCGCCGTCAGGATGTGGGAGCCGACGAACTCGAGCAGCGCGCGGTCCTCGGCGCTGAAACGCACGCCCTCGCGATAGCTCTGCACCACCAGCGCGCCGTAGACGTGTCCGTCGCGCAGCATCGGCACGCCGAGCCAGTCGACGCTGTCGGGGCCGACCATCACCACCGGCCCGTTGACCTGGGCCAGCAGTTCCTCGGTGCTGCCCATCAGCGCCCTGCCGCCCGTGATCAGGTGCCAGGTCATCGAGTGGCGCCGGCTCTCCATCGGGATGTGCGCACCGATCTCCGGGCCGTCGTCGTCGGCGACGTCCGCGAAGTAGATGAAGCGCAGGCTGTCGCGCGCCTCGTCGTGGCGCACGATGAAGAAGTTCTCCGCGTACATCAACGTGCTGACGATCGCGTGGATGCCGCGCAGCATGCGTGGCATGTCGAGGTCGGACCCTGCCAGGTCGGAGATCGCGAACAGCGCGCGCTGCAGGTTTTCCGAACGCTCCAGTTGCTGGTGCGAATCGCGCAGCGAGGCCAGTTCCATCAAGCGCATCACGTTGCTGCCGGCCAGCCGCAGCGAGGGCGCAACGCGCTCGAGCGTCGGCCCGGGTGGCGCTTCGGCGGCCTCGACCAGCAACACCACCGGTGCCTGGCCCACGCGCACCGCGTGGAGGCACGCGGCGACCGGTCGGAACGCGCCGGCATCGGGGGGGAGTCCGCCGAGTCGCTGCAGCAGTGCGACGTCCGGTGGCTCGACGAGCGTGCTGGCGAGCACTTCGGCGCCGCGCGCGGACCACGCGACGAGGGCGCCGCGGAGCGCGCAGGCCTGCTGCACCCACTCGACGAGGATGCGCGCGACCTGCGCGGCGTCCGACGCCTCGCCCATGCGGATCGCGCAGGCACCTGCCTGCGGGTCCGGGGTTCGCGGCGTGATCGGGAGCGAACGGCTCATGGAGTTTCCGCGTATGCGCATCGGGCGTGCATGCGCACGGAGCGTCGATGCGCGGTCAAATCCTACAAGACCGCGGGCCGACGCGCTGCGCTTCGTGCGGCCATTCCCGCACCGGCGCCTGCGACACGCCTCGCGCCGATGCCTTGCTGCGTGCGCAGGAGCGCCGCGCCCCTCAGTCGGCGCGCGCGGCCGCCAGTTCCTCCACCAGCCGATCCGCATGATAGACCTTGCGCATCGCCTCGAGGATCGCGCCACTGTGCACCGACACGGCACGGTTGAGGCGCTCGTCGTACCAGTAGTTCCCGCCGAGCGAATGGATGTTGCCGTCGAACACGAGGCCGACCACCTCCGCACGCTGGTTGATCACCGGACTGCCGGAGTTTCCGCCGATGATGTCGTTGGTGGTCGTGAAGTTCATGCGCTGGCCCGGGTCGAGCCGGTCCTTCGCGTCCATCCACGACTTCGGCAGTGCGAACGGATACGCCCCGGTCGCGTGCGCGAACGCGCCGCCGATGTCGGTGAACGGCGCCACCGCAACCCCCTTCTCCTCCCATCCCTTCACCTCTCCGAACGAGAAGCGCTGGGTGAAGGTCGCGTCCGGGTAGACGCTGGTGCCGTACTTCTCGAAGCGTGCGGCGGCGAGCAGTTCGGAATTGCGGTCGATCACCGAATCGACCTCGTTCTCGTAGCGAGTGCGGATCGCGCGAGCCTCCGGATCCACCTTTCGGGCAAGCACGATGAATGGATCATCGGAGGCGGCAATCGCGTCCGCGCCACCTTCCCACAACGCCTTGCGAAACGCCGCGTCGCCGAGCCGGGTGCCGTCGACGAGGCGCGAGGCGAACTGCTCGGGCGATTCCTTGCCGAGCACCGAGCGCACGAACGCGTCATTGGTGCCGAGCCATTCACGCAGCTTGGTCAGCGACCACGCGAACTTGACCTTCTCGTACTCGGGGTAGACCGGCGCGCTCGAGAACAGGTCCTGGGTCAGGCTCGGCAGCTTCGAGTCGGTGAATTCGCGCAGCCGTTCGGCATTGGGCTTTTCACGCTCGGCCGACGCGCGCACGAGCAGCCGCGCGTAGTGGAAGTAGTCCGAGGAGAAGCCGCGGCGCACCTCGATGAACTTGTAACGCGTCTCGATGTTGCGGTAGGCGCCGAGCGCCTGTTCGATGCCGTCCCAGGCCGCGCCGTACTTCGCCTTGCGCGCGGGATCGGCTTCGACGAACGCCCGCAATTCGGCTTCCTGCGCACGCTTGAGCGCGAACACCTCGGGATCCTGCAGCGCGAGCAGGCGGCCGCGCAGCGCCTTGAATGAATTCTCGGTGCCGAACAAGTCGCTCTGCGCGATGCGCCAGTTCTCCGCGCTTTCGGCGCGGAACCGCTCGAGCATGCCGCGCGACTCCGCCAGCAGAAGCAGCCGGGGAATCAGATCGAGGTCGCGAGCGGCTTCGAGTTGCGCAATCGTGAGCTGTCGGTCGGTGCCGCCGGGGTTGCCGACGATCACGGTCATCTCGCCTTCCTCGGCGCCGTTCTTCGAGAACGGGAAGAAGTTCGCGACCCGGGCAGGCTTTCCATCTTCGTAGGCGCGCAGCAGGCCCATGTCGAATGCGTAACGCGGGAACGTGAAGTTGTCCGGGTCGCCGCCGAAGAACGCCGATTCGAGCTCGGGCGCGAATGCGAGGCGCACGTCCTGGAAACGGTGGTAGCGATACAGCGCGTACACGCCGCCGTGGTACAGGTCGACCACGTCGCACCGCGTGCCATCGCCGCCCTTGCCGACGCATTCCTTCTCGATCTCGGATTTCACCGCCTGGCTCGCGCGGCTGTAGGCTTCGCCGGACTTGCCCGCGGTCGCCTTGCGCACCCGCTCGCTGACGTCAACGATGCGCTCGAGCCGATTCAGCTCGATTTCGGGGCAGCGCAACTCATCCTTGCGCTCGTGCGCGAGGAATCCCGACTTGATGTAGTCGCGCTCCGCGCTGGACAACTGCTGCACGCAGGAGTTGATGCAGTGGTGGTTCGTCAGCACGAGGCCGTCCGGCGACACGAACGAACCCGAGCATCCGCCGGCAAGGCGCACGGCGGACTTCTGCACGCGCTCGGCCCACTTCGCGTCGGGCGTGAAGCCATGGGCCGATCGGACCTGTTCGACCGGCAGGTTGTCGGGCGTCCACATGCCTTCGTCGGCGGCCACCGGGCCCGCCAGCATGGCGAGGATGAAGCAAGCGATCAGTCGGTTCATGCGCATGGTCCTGTGTCGTGCGGATCCGGCGAATGCGGCCGGCCACGTGGGACGGTGGTTCAGCGTTTCGCGAACAGGTGCTCGACGCCCGCGCGTTCTTCGCGCAGTTCCTTGTCGGTCGCATCCATGCGCTCGCGCGAGAACGCATTGATCTCGAGTCCCTGCACGATCTCGTAGCGGCCGTCCTTGACCGTCACCGGATAGCCGTAGATCACGCCGGGCGCGATGCCGTAGGAGCCGTCGGACGGAATCCCCATCGACACCCAGTCGCCTTCGGCGGTGCCGAGCGCCCAGTCACGCATGTGGTCGATCGCGGCGGAGGCGGCGGAGGCAGCCGACGACGCGCCACGCGCCTTGATGATCGCCGCGCCGCGCTGCTGCACGGTCGGGATGAAGCTGTCTCTGTACCAGGCATCGGCGACGAGCGCCGTGGCGGCCTTGCCGTTCACGTTCGCGTGGTGGATGTCCGGGTACTGGGTCGAGGAATGGTTGCCCCAGATCGTCATGCGGCGGATGTCGGCCACGTGCGAGCCGGTCTGCTCGGCGAGCTGCGAAAGCGCGCGGTTGTGGTCGAGCCGCACCATCGCGGTGAAGCAGCGCGGATCGAGGTCGGGCGCGTTCTGCTGCGCGATCAGCGCATTGGTATTGGCCGGATTGCCGACCACCAGCACGCGCACGTCGCGGCTCGCGTGTGCATTGAGCGCCTTGCCCTGCGGAGCGAAGATCGCGCCGTTGGCTTCGAGCAGGTCCTTGCGCTCCATGCCGGGGCCGCGCGGTCGCGCGCCGACCAGCAGTGCGTAGTCGGCGTCCTTGAACGCGACGTTGGGGTCGTCGGTCGCGACCACGCCCGCGAGCGTCGGGAATGCGCAATCGTTGAGCTCCATCACCACGCCCTGCAGCGCTGGCAGCGCGGGGGTGATCTCGAGCAGTTGCAGGATCACCGGCTGGTCGGCGCCGAGCATGTCGCCCGCGGCGATGCGGAACAGCAGGGCGTAACCGATCTGGCCGGCGGCGCCGGTGACGGCAACTCGGACGGGAGCTTTCATGGCATGGACCTCGGGGGTGATCTGGATTCAGCGAGGGGCGGACGCCGGCAGCAGGCCGGATTCCGCGAGGAGTTCACGCACGCGCGGCGGTGCATAGCCGTGGATGCGATGTTCGTCGACGAGGACGATCGGCACGCCGCGTCCGCGCAGCAGCGCATACGCGCGTGCGCCGGCTGGGTCCGACTCGACGTCGAGTTCGTCGAACGCGACGCCCCAGCGGCCGAAGTCCTCGCGCTGGCGTGCGCAATAGCCGCACCACGCAGCCGACAGCAGCACGACCGGCTGTTCGCCGACCACCGCGCGCAATGCGGATTCATCGACCGGCTCCGGACGCGCGCAGGCCGCCGCGACGACGCAGGCCAGCGCGATCAGGCAGGGTCGGACGCGCCAGGCAGTCATGCTCACGCGAGTTCGGCGAAGAACTCGCGGATGCGCTGCATGCCTTCGGGCAGTTGCTCCGGCGGGCAGGTATAGGAAATGCGCAGTGCATTCGGATCGCCGAATGCCGAACCCGGCACGCAGGCGACGCCCTTGGTGTCGAGCAGCAGGTCGCACAGGTCGACGTCGCTCGCGACGAGCCGGCCCGAGTGCTTCTTGCCGAACGCGCAGGAGATGTCCGGAAACACGTAGAACGCGCCCTGCGGGCGCGGGCAGACGATGCCGGGAATCGACGCGAGCACCGCCAGTACCTGGTCGCGGCGCGCGGCGAACTCCTTGCACTTGGCCACCGGCACGTCCTGCGGACCGGTCAACGCCGCGACCGCGGCGGCACCGACCATTTCGGGCACGTTGGTGATGTGGTTGGAATTGAGCGTGGTGAACGCCTGCGCGACCTGCTCGGGCGCCGCGATGAAGCCGACGCGCCAGCCCGGCATGCCGTAGGTCTTCGAGATCGAATCGACGTGGACCACGCGCTCGCGCAGCTCGGGGCGTGCCTGCACGAAGTTGTGGTAGCCAACCCCATCGAACACCATCCGGTTGTAGATGTCGTCGCAGACGATCCAGGTGTCCGGATGGCGCACCAGCACGTCCGCAAGCGCGGCGATTTCCTCGCGCGCATACACCATGCCGGTCGGATTGTTCGGGTTGTTGAACAGGAACAGCTTCACGCCTGGCAGGGCCGCGTCCAGCTGCTCCGGCGTGAGCTTGTAGTTCTGCGTCGACGGGCACGGCAGCAGGCGCATCTTTGCGTCGACGATTTCGGCGATGTCGACGTAGGTGGTCCAGTACGGCACCGCGAACGCGATCGTGTCGCCCGGGTCGAGCAGCGCCTCGGCAAGGTTGTAGAGCACGTGCTTGGCGCCGATGCCGACCGCGACGTTGCGGCGCGTATAGCCCTCGAGGCCGCCTTCGGCGAGGTGCTGCAGGAAGGCGTCGAGCAGCGCATCGGCGCCGCGGTTGGAGCCGTACTGGCCGCTGTCCCTCGCGAGCGCCTCGCGCACCGCCGCGTAGACATGCTCGCCCGGCAGGAAATTCGGCACGCCGATCGAGAAGTTGACGATGTCGCGGCCCGCTGCCCGAAGCTTCTTCGCCTTGTCGGCGACCGCCATGATGGCGCTGGGCTTGGCGCGGCTCATGCGCGCGGCGAGAGTCGGCATGGAATTCCTCGCGGGAAAGCCGGCTCGGAGCAAGCCGGGAAAGCCGCCGATTCTACCACAGCACCCGGTGTCGCCTCGGCACTGGCGCGTCGCGCGCGGCGGCGATGCGCCGCAGCAAGCTGTGATTCACGCGGCTGCGCTAAAGTGCCGCGGCTTCAACCACCAGCAGAGGGAGGTTCCATGTCCTGGTTGTGGATGTTGATCGTCGGCCTCGTCGTCGGCATCGTTGCGAAGTTCCTCATGCCCGGAAAGGATCCGGGGGGCTTCATCATCACCGCGATCCTCGGTGTCGCCGGCATGTTCCTCGGCGGTTGGCTCGGCAGCGTGATCTTCGGCACGACGCCGCCCGGCAGCGAGGTGCAGCCCGCCGGCTTCATCGGCGGCGTGATCGGGGCGTTGATCCTGCTCGCGATCTACCGCCTCGTGAAGCGCCGCACCGGCTGACCTGCCACGACGACCGGCGCCCGCATGGGCGCCGGATCGCCTCAGCCCAGCTTGCGACCGCTCGCTTCGAGCGCGGCATTCCATTCCGCGACGCGCGCCTGCTGGCTTTCGAGCAACGCGGTCGCATCGCCCTCGATCCGGATCGATTCGATGCCATCGCCACCGCGGATCGCATCGACGACCTTCTGGTCCTCGGCTCCGACGACTTCGCCGAATACCGTGTGCTTTCCGTCGAGCCACGGCGTCGCGACGTGGGTGATGAAGAACTGGCTTCCATTCGTGCGCGGACCCGCATTGGCCATCGACAGGATGCCGGGCCGGTCGTGCTTGAGGGTCGGCACGATCTCGTCCTCGAACTTGTAGCCGGGGCCGCCGGTGCCGCTGCCCTGCGGACAGCCGCCCTGGATCATGAAATCCGGGATCACGCGGTGGAAGGTCAGGTTGTCGTAATAACCGCGCTGGGCGAGGTTGACGAAACTCGCGACGGTGAGCGGCGCCTTGTCGTCGTGCAGGCGCAGGCGGATCGGGCCGCGCGAGGTGGTGATGGTGGCGGTCAGGGGCATGGTTCGGGTCTCCAGGGTGCGCGATGGGCCGTCGCCGGCCGCGAGGGTCCGAACTTTAACCGAACCCCGGCCGTGATGGCCCGCCGAAATCGCGGGCTGCGACGATTGTGCACCGCAGCGACCCGAACCCGCGTATAATCGGGAACCCTTTTTGCCTTCAGCGGCCCCTGCGGCGCCGCCCATTCGCATGTCCATTGAAAACCTCCGCAACATCGCGATCGTCGCGCACGTCGATCACGGCAAGACCACCCTCGTCGATTGCCTGCTGAAGCAGTCGGGGACGTTCAACGAGCGCACGGTGCTGGCCGAGCGAGTGATGGACTCGAACGACCAGGAAAAGGAACGTGGCATCACGATCCTTTCCAAGAACACCGCGATCACCTGGAACGGCAACCGCATCAACATCGTCGACACCCCGGGCCACGCCGACTTCGGCGGCGAGGTCGAACGCGTGCTGTCGATGGTCGACACGGTGCTGATCCTCGTCGACGCGATGGACGGCCCGATGCCGCAGACGCGCTTCGTGACGCAGAAGGCGTTCCAGATGGGGTTCAAGCCGATCGTCGTGATCAACAAGATCGACCGGCCCGGCGCGCGCCCCGACTGGGTGCTCAACCAGACCTTCGACCTGTTCGACCGCCTCGGCGCGACCAACGAGCAGCTCGACTTCCCGGTGGTGTACGCGTCCGCGCTGCACGGCTACGCGAGCCTCGACTCGGAAGCACGCTCGGGTGACATGACGCCGCTGTACGAGGCGATCATGAAGCACGTGTCGCCGCCGCAGGTCGACCTCGACGGCCCGTTCCAGATGCGCATCAGCCAGCTCGACTACAGCAACTACGTCGGCCTGATCGGCATCGGCCGCATCCAGCGCGGCAAGGTGCGCACCAACATGCCGGTCGCGGTGATCGACCGCGAGGGCAAGCGCCGCAATGCGAAGGTGCTGCAGGTCCTCGGCTTCATGGGCCTCGAGCGGCGCGAAGTGGCGGAGGCCGAAGCCGGCGACATCATCGCGATCAACGGCATCGAGTCGCTCGGCATCTCCGACACGATCTGCGCGCCCGACGCGCCGGAACAACTGCCGGTGCTGCACGTCGACGAGCCGACCATCTCGATGACCTTCCAGGTCAACAATTCGCCGTTCGCGGGCGTCAAGGAGCACAGCGGCGGCAAGTTCCTGACCAGTCGCCAGATCCGCGAACGCCTCATGCGCGAGACGCTGCACAACGTCGCGATGAAGGTCGAGGAAACGGAGGATCCGGACAAGTTCAAGGTGTCCGGGCGCGGCGAACTGCATCTGTCGGTGCTGATCGAAACCATGCGCCGCGAAGGCTACGAACTGGCCGTTTCGCGCGCCGAGGTCATCATCAAGGAAATCGACGGCGTGCTGAGCGAGCCGTTCGAGCAGCTGGTGTGCGACATGGAAGAGGCGTACCAGGGCGGCGTGATGGAGCGCCTCGGTTCGCGCCGCGGCCAGCTCGTGAACATGGAACCGGATGGCAAGGGTCGGGTACGCCTCGACTACATGATCCCGGCGCGGGGCCTGATCGGCTTCCAGACGGAATTCCGCACCATCACGGCCGGCACCGGCCTGCTGTTCCATGTGTTCGACCACTACGGCCCGAAATCCGAAGGCGCGATCGCCAAGCGCCAGAACGGCGTGATGATCTCGAATGGCCAGGGACCCTCGCCCGCGTATTCGCTCGTCAGTCTGCAGGAACGCGGACGCCTGCTGATCAGCGAAGGCGACCACATCTACGAGGGTCAGTTGGTCGGCATCCATTCCAAGGACAACGGCCTCACGGTC